>DASULL010000083.1:0-12443 GCA_036278215.1 Gammaproteobacteria bacterium
CATTACCCGTTCTGATACGGGCGCAAGCGGGTGCCGGCAGAGGCTTAGGCATTTTCCGCTGGGCCCCGGCGGAGCGGGTTGACCTGCTTCGCCGGGCGGTTACGAGGCTCGGCGTCCGCCTAGATAGGCCTGTTGCACCGCTGGGTCGTTCCTCAGTTTTTCGGCTGATCCCTGGCCCACCATGCAGCCGTTTTCGAGCAAATAGCCGCGCTCGGCAATGGCCAGGCTTTTGCGGGCATTCTGCTCTACCAGCAGGATGCCGACCCCCATTTCGCCGATCCGGGCCAGGGCCTTGAACAGCTCGCTGGTCATCAGCGGCGACAGCCCCAGGGACGGTTCGTCCAGCAGTAGGATGCGCGGCGCCGACATCAGGGCGCGGCCGATGGCAACCATCTGCTGCTCGCCGCCGCTCATGGTCTGGACGATCTGGCCGCTGCGCTCGGCCAGCCTGGGAAACAGCTGCAGCACCTGGTCCAGGCGCTCTTGTTCGCCGCTTCTGGCGCGCCGAGCATAGGCGCCGAGCAGCAGGTTCTCGCGCACGGTCATCGCCCCGAAGACGCCGCGTCCTTCCGGTACCAGTGCCACGCCGGCTTCGACGATGCGATGCGCCGGTAAAGTTGTCAGGTCCTGACCATCGAGGCGAATACGTGCGCCGGGCAGCGGTGTCACCAAGCCGGCGATCGCCTTGAGCAGGGTGGATTTGCCGGCACCGTTGGCGCCCAGTATGACGGCGGCCTCGCCGCCGGCGACGGTGAGGTCGATGTCGCGCAGCGCCAAGTGCTGGCCGTAAGCGACGGAGACGCCGGTAAGCTCAAGCATCGTCGTCTCCCAAGTAAGCGCGGACGACTTCCGGATCGGACAGCGCCGCTTCCGGCCGCTCGTCGGCGATCTTGCGGCCGGCGTTCATCACCACACAGCGGTCGCACAGCGAGCGGATCGCGTCCATCACATGCTCGACCAGCACCATCGTGATGCCGTCAGCGCGCAACGAGCGCAGCAGTTCGACCCCTTCGGTCAATTCGGAAGGATTGAGCCCGGCCAGCCACTCGTCCAGCAGCAGTAGCCTGGGCCGCGCCGCTAGGGCGCGGGCGAGTTCCAGCCGCTTCTGGTCGAGGTAAGTGAGGTCACCGGCCGGAAGGTTGGCAGCATGGCTCATACCTACCCGGGCCAGCAGTTGCTGCGCCCGCGCATCCGCTCCCTGGCCCCAGTGCCGCTCGCGGCCGAAGGCCAGTCCGGCCTTGACGTTTTCCAAACAGCTCATGGAGCCGAGCACCCGCACCAACTGGAAAGTGCGGGCGATGCCTTGGCGGGCGATTCGATGCGGCGCCAGGCCGGCGATTTCATGGCCAGCCAGGGCGATGGAGCCGGCAGTCGGTTTCAGCGCTCCGGAGATCAGGTTCATGGTGGTGGTCTTGCCGGAGCCGTTGGGGCCCAGCAGGCCGACAATTTCGCCGGGGTTCACCACGAAAGTCAGCCGGTCGACGGCGACCAGACCGCCGAAGCGCTTGGTCAGCCCGTCGATGGCCAGTATAGGAGCGGTACTCACGATGCATCCTCGTTCGGCTGGGGTCTGGTCGCTGGCAGAGCAGCCGGTTTCGAGCGCATCCGCTCGAGCTGCGCCTCCAGCAGCCCGGCGATGCCGTTGGGGACCAGGTAGACGATGGCCATGAAGGTCACGCCGAGCAGGATGCTGAAATAATTGGGGAAGTTCGCTGAGAGATATTCGAATAGCAAGACCAGCGGGATCACTCCCAGGGCCGGACCGTAGAGCCGGCCGGCACCGCCGAGCAGGGCCATGATCAGCACCTGGAAGGAGACCACTGGACTGAAAGCGATGGTCGGGTCGATATAAGTCCAGCGGGGGGCGACGATGGCGCCGATCAGGGCCATGAACGCCGCCGTGCCGCTGAAGGCGATCAGTTTGGCGAAGGTGGTGTTGGCGCCGCAGTGGAGGGCCACGGTTTCGTCGTCGCCGATCATCCGTAAGGCCAGGCCGAGCCGGGAGCGCTTGAGCAGCCAGCCGAGGATGAACACGGCAGCGGTGACCGCCGTCAGCTGCCAGACGATTTGTTCCTGGCCGATGTCGAGAAAGACGAAGCGGCCGACCGAACCGGCGTAGTTGGCCTCGTACCACGTGACCAGCTGACGCATGAGCTCGGCCAAGCCGAAAGTGAAAATGACGAAGTACACCCCGCGCAGCCGCAGGGTCGACAGCCCGACCACCAGCGCCACGCCGCAACCGAATAGCGCCGCCAGCACCAGCACCAGCGGCCACGGCAGGGTTTCGCCAAGCACGGCCACGGTGTAGGCGCCGATGCCGAAAAACGCCACGGTGGCCAGCGAGATATAACCGGTAGGGCCGGAAAACAGCGCCCAGGCAGTGGCCAGCGAAACGAACATCAGCATGTTGATGGCCATCGACATGGCATAGCCGCTGCCGACCAAAGGCGTGACGGCGCAGGCGGCCAGCGCGACGATGCCCAGCAGCGGCAAAACCAACTGGCGGCCGTTCATGCGGTGACCCTCCCGAACAGACCGTGCGGCCGGACGATCAGCACGAGCAGAAAGAGCGCGAAGTTCACCGCGATGGTCAGGCCTGGATCGATATAGGTGGCGACAAAGCTTTCCGCGAAGCCGAGCAGCAGCCCGGCCAGCAGGCAGCCGGCGAGGTTGCCGACCCCGCCCATGATCACCACGATCAGCGCCTTCATGGTGAACACCACGCCCATGGCAGCATTGAAGGTCAGGAACATGCTGACCAACACGCCGCTGGCGGCGACCAAAGCGCCGCCCAGGGCGAAGGCCAGTGCCGCCGCCGCCCGGACGTCGATGGCGACCAGCTGAGCGGCGACCGGATCGACCGCGACCGCGCGGATGGCAGTGCCGCGGCGGGTGTGGTTGAGCAGCAGATAGAGGCCGCCGCCGAGCAACAGCGCAAACCCCACTGCCAGCAGGCGGTTCAGTGCCAGCGGCGTGCCCAAGACTTCGAGCACGCCCGCCAGGAAGGAATAGTTGAAGTAGCTGCCGCCGAACAGCACCAGGACGATCCCTTCGACGATGAACAGCAGGCCGAAAGTAGCCAGGATGCTGTCGACCTCGAGGGCAGCACGGGTTTTGGCGCGACGCACCAGCGGCGCGAGCAGCACTCGGTAGATCAGCCAGTTCAGGGCGAAGGCCAGCGGCACGATCAGCAGCAGGCCAGCCAAGGGATTGAGTGAAAAGCCGGTGAACAACCAGTAAGCGGCAAAAGCCGCCGCGATCAGGAATTCGCCGTAGGCCAGGTTCATGATGCGCGCCACGCCGTACTGCAGCGTCAGCCCCATGGCCACTAGCGCATACATGCCGCCGAGCGTCAGCCCGTTCAGTAAGGCATCGAGAATAGGCATCGACTTGGCTTCCGCAGGGAGAACAAATCAGGAGCTGGGACCGGGCAAGCGGCGGCGACCTGTCGCCGCCGCTGCTCCGAGTGTCCGCGGACGCTTACTTCCAGTGTGGTTTGGGAACTTGGGCCGGCTGGGCGCCCGTGCCGCTCATGGGCGCCAGCGCGTGGAATTCGCCGTTCTGCCACTGGCCGACCATCCAGCCGCCGCTGTAGACCCGATCCTTCAGGGTGATGGTACCCAGCACGGTATCGAAGCTGCCGTTGCGGATTTCCTGCGCCACTGCCTTGCGGTCCAGGCTGCCGACTTTCTCGATCGCCTGCTGGAGCACCTGCAGGCTGGCGTAGGTCACCGGGCTCAGCCAGCGATCCGGCTCCTTGCCCAAGGCTGCCTGGTGGCGGGCGATATAGTCCCGGATGGCTGCGCTGCTGGTGTCGATGCCGCCAGTTCCCATCACCCCTTCGGCGTTGTCGCCGAAGCGCTGCTTGAACAGCGGGAAGGCGGTGCCGACGGCGGTATAGAACACGCTGGGGTTCAGGCCTAGCGTCTTGGCCTGATCGGTGAAGGCAATGGTATCGGGCGGATAGCTGAAGGCCAGCACGATATCCGGATTGCGCCGGCGCATCTCGTTGACGATCGACTGCATGTCCTGAGTGCCGATCGGGTAGCTCTGGTTGTAGACGATCTTGAAGCCGGCTTTTTCCAGCGCCGGGCGGGCGGCGTTGGCCAGCTCTATACCGAACTGATCGGCCACGTTGACCATGGCGACGTTGCCTTCGACCTTGCCGTCCTTGCGCAGCTGGGTGAGCACCGCCACCACGCCCTCGGCGTAGTTGCTCGAGGTGTCGCCGAAGAAAAACGCGTTTTCCCAGCGCTTGCTCAGCTGGGGCACCATGTTGGTGACGCTGGTTACCGCCAGGTGCGGATAGCCGGCGCGATCGAGCACCGGGCCGACCGCCAGATTCAGGGCGGTGCCCCAGGGCGGTAGCACGAAGTCGACCTTGTCCTGGTTGATCAGCCGTTCGATGGCGCGGACCGCTTCCTCGGAGCTGCTGCGGTCGTCGTATTCGACGACTTCCACCGGCACGCGGCGGCCGTCAGCCAGTTTGATCCCGCCTGCCTTGTTCACTTCCTGCACCCACAGCTGATAGTTCGGCAGCGTGGTAGTGCTGGCGCCGCCGGCATAGGGGCCGGTTTTGGATATGGCATAGCCGATCCGCACCGACGCCGGTTGCTGCGCCTGCGCGATGCCAAGCCCCGCCACGGCGCAGGCGGCAACGGCCGCGATGATGTGTCTGCAGCGTCGCAGCTTCATCTGGTTCTCCTCCGGTTTTCACCGACCGAATTTTATTTTTTGTGCGTATTCCGGACGCATGACCGCGACGCGGACATTTTTAAAGCTAGGAGAAACGATAGGGGCGGTCAAGTGCGGCGGCGATGCTGCGGAATCCAGCCGGTGGAAAGCAACCTTGACAGGATTTCAGGGCGCACCTATCGTTGTTCGCATCTCGCATATCTGTGCATAAAGCGAACATCAGGGTGTTCCGATGGCTAAGATCATGTCGCTTCAGGCTGCAATCGAGGAGCATGTCGGCGACGGCGACAGCGTCGCTCTCGAAGGCTTCACCCATCTCATTCCGTTCGCCGCTGGTCAGGAAATCATTCGCCAGGGCAGAGCCGGACTCACTCTGATCCGGATGACGCCGGACCTGATCTACGACCAGATGATCGGCATGGGCTGTGCCAGCAAGCTGGTGTTCTCCTGGGGCGGCAATCCCGGCGTCGGCTCGCTGCACCGACTGCGCGACGCCGTCGAGAATGGCTGGCCGCAGCCACTGGCGATCGAGGAACACAGCCACGCCGCCATGGCCAATGCTTACGACGCCGGGGCGGCAGGGCTGCCGCTGGCCCTGTTCCGCGGCTATATCGGCAACGACCTGCCCAAGGTCACGGCCACCATCAAGCACGTCGATTGCCCGTTTACCGGCGAGCGGCTGGCGGCAGTGCCGGCGCTGCGGCCGGATGTGACCATCGTGCATGCGCAGAAGGCGGACCGGGCCGGCAACGTGCTGTTCGAGGGCATCGTTGGGGTGCAGAAGCAGGCTTGCCTTGCGGCCCGGCGCGCCGTGGTAGTGACGGTGGAGGAGATTGTCGACGAGCTTGCCGCCGGGCCGAACGCGACGGTGCTGCCGAGCTGGGTAGTGACCGCGGTGGTCGCCGCTCCCGGCGGCGCTTACCCCTCCTATGCCCACGGCTATTACCAGCGCGACAACAGCCGCTACAAACAGTGGGACGCCATTTCCCGTGACCGCGACAGCTTTCTTGCCTGGATGCGGGAGCATGTGATGCAGGGCGCCCGCGACACTGCCGCAGGAGCAAGTCATGTCCTCGCTTGAATATTCCGCCGATGAAATGATGACGGTGGCGGCGTCGCGGGCGCTCTGGAATGGCGCGGTCTGTTTCGTCGGTATCGGTCTGCCCAGCGCCGCCGCCAACCTGGCGCGCCTGACCCACGCCCCCGACGTGGTGTTGATCTACGAGTCCGGCACCATAGGCACCAAGCCTGAGGTGCTGCCGCTGTCGATTGGCGACGGCGAGCTGTGCGAAACGGCGACCACCACCGTGTCGGTGCCGGAAATGTTCCGTTATTGGCTGCAGGGCGGGCGGGTCGACGTCGGCTTTCTCGGTACTGCTCAGATCGATCGGTTCGCCAACATCAACACCACAGTGATCGGCCCCTATCACCAGCCCCAGGTGCGACTGCCCGGCGGTGGCGGCGCGCCGGAGATCGCCACTTCCTCAAAACAGATTTTCATCACCGTGAAGCACTCGCCGCGGGTGTTCGTGGAGCAGTTGGAGTTCATCACTTCCGTTGGCCATGGCGATGGCACGCCGCGCGATAACCGCAACGGCGCGCTGGGACGCGGCCCGACTCGGGTGATTACCGATCTGTGCGTGCTGGAGCCGGATCCGCAGACCCGCGAGCTGATCGTCACCGCACTGCACAGCGGCACCACCCGCGAGCAGGTGCGGGCGCAGACCGGCTGGCCGGTCCGTTTTGCCGAGGAGGTGGCGGTCACCGCGCCGCCGACGCGAGAAGAGCTGCAGGTGCTGCGCGACCTGCATGCCCGTACCAGGCAGGCCCACGGGGTCTGACTATGCTGTTACTGCAGTGAGAGCAGCAGGAGAGGCTGAATGCAGTACATCAAGGCCAACGGCATTACTGTCCACTATGCGCTGGACGGTCCGGCGGTAGCGCCGGTAGTTCTGTTCGCCAACTCGATAGGCACCGATCTGCGGATTTGGGACGGCGTGGTTGCCGAGCTTGCCGACGACTATCGGCTGTTGCGCTACGACATGCGCGGGCACGGCCTGACCGACGTCACACCCGGCCCGTACACGATGGCGCAGCTGGCTGACGACGCCGCCGCCCTGCTCGAGGTGCTCGACATCCGCCGCGCCCACCTCTGCGGCCTGTCGATTGGCGGCATGGTGGCGCAGCAGCTGGCGGCCAGTCGGCCGGAGCGGGTAGCGCGGGCGATTTTTTGCGATACCGCGCTGCGGATCGGGCCGCCGGAGATGTGGCAGCAGCGTGCCCAGGCCGTGCGTGAGAACGGCACCGCAGCCATTGCCGATGGCGTGATGCAGCGCTGGTTTACCGAGGCCTACCGCGCCGGCGACGGCGTCGCCGTCTATCGCAACATGCTGAGCCGGATGCCGGCGGAAGGTTATGCGGCCTGCTGCGAAGCCATCCGCGATGCCGATCTGCGGGCTACCGCTGCGGTCATCCGGGCGCCCTCGCTGGTGGTGGTCGGTGAGCAGGATATGGCGACGCCGCCAGATGACGCGCAGGCGCTGGCCGACGCGCTGCCGAATTCGCAGCTGCGGATGCTGCCGGGCGCGGCGCACATCCCCTGCGTCGAGCAGCCGGTCATGTTGGCGCGGCTGGTCCGGGATTTTCTCAGCGGAGGAATGGATGGCTGAAGATGACAGTTATCGGAGCGGGCTGAAGGTCCGCAAGTCGGTGCTGGGCGAAGCGCACGTGGCGCGCGCCTCGGCGGCGGCGACCGAGTTCGATCAGCCGTTCCAGGAGCTGATCACCCGTTATGCCTGGGGCTCGGTTTGGCAGCGCGAGGGGTTGTCGAAGCGCGATCGCAGTCTGCTCACCATCGCGCTGCTGGCTGCCCTGGGGCAGGACGCCGAGCTGGTCATGCACATCCGCGCTACCCGTAATACCGGCGCCAGCGCCGAGGAAATTCGCGAGGCGCTGCTGCACGTCGCGATCTACGCCGGCGTGCCCGCCGCCAACCATGCTATTCAGCTGGCGAAGAAAACCCTGGCGGAGATGGCGGCAGAAGACGGCGACCGTTGAGCCCCTTGCGGAGCTCCGGTCCGTTACTGCCAGCCCTGACTGTCCAGGTCTTTGGAGGAGCGAATGATCATCCCAAGCCGTTACCGCCGCGAGATTCCCGGGACGCAGCCCGACCTGCTGCATGCCCCTTATGTCTCCACCGTGCTGCGCTCGCCGCAGCGGCCGCTGGTTCCACTGGAGCATTCCCTGTCGGAGCTGACTGGATCGGTCTATGGCCATGAGCTGGTAGGGCCGAACGATCACGACCTGACCGCGCAACACGCCGGCCAGCCGCTGGGGCAGCGCATCACGGTTTACGGTCGGGTGCAGGACGAGAACGGCCACGCCGTGCCGGAAACCTTGATCGAGCTGTGGCAGGCTAACTCCGCTGGCCGCTATATCCACAAGAACGATCAGCGCGATGTGCCGCTGGATCCGAATTTCACCGGCACGGGCCGCACTCTGACTGACAAGAACGGTTTCTACCGCTTCGTCACCATCCGGCCCGGCGCCTATCCCTGGCGCAACCATTACAACGCTTGGCGGCCGGCCCACATCCACTTCTCGCTGCTAGGGCCGAGCTTTCTCTCGCGGCTGGTCACTCAGATGTACTTCCCCGGCGATCCGCTGCTGCCACTCGACCCGATCTTCAACAGCATCCCGGACGAGAAGGCGCGCAACCGGCTGATCTCGCACTACACGCCCGAGTTCGACACGCCGGGGCAGGCCCTGTCGTACCGCTTCGATATCACCCTGCGCGGTCCGCTCGAGACCCCCATGGAGGTGTGACATGCCGATACCGACCAGTTCGCAGACAGTAGGCCCGTTCTTTCACGACTGCCTGATCCGGGAAGGCGAGAACATCCTCGTCCGCGCCAGCGAGCATAGCCAGGGCATCCGCATCGTCGGCCGGGTGTTGGACGGCGCCGGTGAGCCGGTAACCGATGCGCTGCTGGAGCTGTGGCAAGCGGGGCCGGACGGCGTTTATCCCGGCTACGACGCCGCTGGTAACCGCAGTACCGCCACGGCTGATTTCTGCGGCTTTGGTCGCGCCGCGACCGATGCCGAAGGGAAGTACCTGTTCGAAACCTTGAAGCCGGGCCGAGTGCCGGCGGCGGAGGGCGGACTGCAGGCGCCGCACATCAATGTAGCGGTAATGGCGCGCGGCATGCTCAAGCGCCTGGTGACCCGGATCTATTTCGACGATGAACCGGCGACGCTGAACGATCCAGTGCTGGCGAGGGTTCCCGGCCGGCAGGCGCGGGCTTCGCTGATCGCCCAGCGGCAAGACGACGCAACGGTACCCAGTTACTGCTTCGACGTCGTACTGCAGGGCGAGAACGAAACTGTTTTCTTCGACGTTTAGCGTGCCGCGCCAATTAGTCGCGGCGCTGCGTTTCGATGGACTGGGCTCTTTACCGAAATAGTCGTTGATCGAGGCAGGTAGCGGATATGCGTACACAGGTCGGTATCATCGGCGCAGGCCCGGCGGGCTTATTGCTATCGCACCTTTTGCATCTGCAAGGAATTTCCTCGATCGTGCTGGAGTCGCGTTCGCGCGCGGAAATTGAAGCGACCATCCGGGCCGGAGTGCTGGAGCAGGGCACCATCGACTTGCTGAGCGAAGTCGGTCTTGGCGAACGTATGCTGCGCGAGGGCGCCCTCCATAACGGCACCGAACTGCGCTTCAGCGGACAAGGGCATCGGATCGATTTCGCCGACCTTACCGGCGGCAAGAAAATCATGCTGTACGCCCAGCATGAGGTGATCAAGGACATGGTGAAGGCGCGCCTGGATGCCGGCGGCGAGATCGTGTTCGAAGCGGCTGACGTCAGCCTGCACGATCTGGACAGCGCCACTCCGAAGATCCGCTTCAGTAAGGCCGGCGAGGTCGTCGAGCTCAGCTGCGACTTCATCGCCGGCTGCGACGGCTATCACGGTATCTCGCGGCCGACGCTGCCGGAAGCAGTACGCACTGAATACCACCGGACCTATCCATTCGGCTGGCTGGGGATACTGACCGAGGCGCCGCGCTCTTCCGATGAGCTGATCTATGCCTACCATGAACGCGGCTTCGCCCTGATCAGCACCCGCTCGCCGACCATTCAGCGCATGTATCTGCAATGGGATCCTCAGGACGATCTGGCTAACTGGCCGGATCAGCGTATCTGGGAAGAACTGCACCTACGGACCGAGATGAACGACGGTTGGCGGCTCCAGGAAGGCCGGATCATCCAAAAAAACATCGTGGCGATGCGCAGCTTTGTCTGCGAGCCGATGCAGTACGGCCGCCTGTTCCTGGCCGGCGATGCGGCGCACATCGTGCCGCCTACCGGTGCCAAGGGCATGAACCTGGCGGTGGCCGACGTGCGGGTGCTGTCGCGGGCGCTGAGCGAATTCTATCAGGCGGGGGGTACCGCCAAGCTCGAGCGGTATTCCGAGACCTGCTTGCGCCGGGTCTGGAAGGCGCAGCGGTTCTCCTGGTGGATGACCAGCCTGCTGCATCGTCATGGCGACGCCGGCCCGTTCGACCAGCGGCGGCAGCTGGCCGAGCTGGACTACGTCACCAGCTCGCGGGCGGGAGCGACCACTTTGGCGGAGAACTACGTCGGCCTGCCGTTCGAGGACTAGCGTCTCCTGCAGCAGGACCCGGGAAGGGCCCGTGGCTCTGTAGGTCCGGCAGGTCCTCCAGCAGGCGTGAGTGCAGCCAGCTCCCCAGGGGAGGTGCTAGGGCAGATCGATGGTGATCGCGTCGGCCGGCTGGCGAGTCGAGTCCGGCAGCTCCGCCGGATAACCGTACCAGAGCAGACCGACCACGACTTCCTGCAACGGATCGGCCCAGATCAGATCGTAGAAACGATTGTCCCGGGTCACGTCACCGGTGGTCCATTTGCTGCCAATGCCCATACTCCAGAGCTGCAGCATGAAGTTCTGAATAGCGCAGCAGGTAGCGGCGTAGTCTTCCCGCTCGTGCAGCGGGTCGTTGCCGATATCGCAGGTTACTACCAGATAGCCGGGCATTTGCGACCAGCGGGCACGCTTCTTTTCCGCTGCTGCCGGCCCGCTTTTCGCCCGGGTCAGCTCGGCGTTGAGGTCGATGATGCCGCGGCGGGTTTCCGGGCCGCACAGATAGAAATGCCAAGGTTCGGTTAGACGATGATTAGGCGCCCAGCGAGCGCTGTCGATGGCGGTCATCACCGTAGCGCGCGGTGGCAGCTCCGGCAGGAAGCGGTCGACGCTGCGACGGCTGCGGATGAGATCGGCAATGAGCTGAGAACGGTCGGAATCGAGCATATGAGCGAAACTGGCCTATGTTCAAGAAGCCCGCTCGCGATGCGGACAGCGGGCGCAGTCTCGTCAGTATAAGGGATGAAGTGCCTTTCGGCAGATTCCGTCCGCCGACCCGATCAGTCGGTGCTGGCGCGCTGCCCGCCGCCTTGCCGTCGCTCGGCATCCGCGATTTGGGTCGTGGTGAGCGGTTCGGCCCGTAGGCTGATCTCCTTGGACCTCGGGCTTTCCTGGCCTTGCCGGTCGAGGGCGGTGATTGCCACGTAGTATTTCTCGCCGGCCTTGAGCCCGCGTAGCAGCTGATGAGTCCGCATAGGATCGTCGATGTCCACCACCCGTTCAGGCTGCCCCGGTTTCTCGCCGATATAAAGCCGATAGCCAGCGATGTCGGAGGGGGGCAATGGTGCGCCGTTGAGCCGGTTCTGCGGCGGCTGCCATTCCAGCTCCAGCGCGCCTTCCTGCGCCGCTGCGCGCTCGGTTGGGGTGGTGGCAGTAGTTCTCGAAGGAATAGTGCAGCCGCCAAGCAGCAAAGCAGCGCTCATCGTTGTGGCAGTGAGTAGGAAAGCTGTTTGTCTCATGGCGCAGTACCTGATCGTCGAATTAATTGGCGATGCTGCGCGTGGCCGCGCGCAACTTTTACATGGGTGCCGGAGGGTTGCCGCCAAAGAAAAGGGATCTGGTGTTTTGCCGAGAGTTGGAGCCAAGGAAAAGCGTAATCGGGAGGCATTCGGCAACGGCCGGAGCTGCCGATACAGCTTCTGTAGCAGAGCCAGGTGCAGGCAGGGCAAGCCGTTATCTGAGCCGTAAAGCGCCTGGGTAGAAGAGTTTCATATGCGCAATTTTGGTATTGGCCGGCGGCTTCGCCCGGGTTTCGGGCTGGCGTGAGCCATTCTGCTGTTCCCGATGCGGTCGGAGGTTTCGGGTGAACTAGCCAGCGGAAACGCTTCCCTCCCGCCTGGCGGGAGGGAAGCAGCCAGATTTAGGCGACGGTGACCGGGATCTTGCCGATCCGCGCCCGCCATTCGGCTGGGCCGGTCTGGTGCACCGACTCGCCGTTGCTGTCAACGGCGACCGTTACCGGCATATCTTCGACCGTGAATTCGTGAATGGCTTCCATGCCGAGATCCTCGAAAGCGACCACCCGCGCTTGCCGGATCGCCTTCGACACCAGGTAGGCCGCACCGCCGACCGCCATCAGGTAAGCAGCCTTGTGCTGCTTGATCGCTTCGATTGCAGCGGGGCCGCGCTCGCCCTTGCCGATCATGCCGAGCAGACCAGTCTGGGAAAGCATCAGGTCGGTGAATTTGTCCATACGAGTGGCCGTGGTCGGGCCGGCCGGGCCGACCACCTCGTCACGCACTGGATCGACCGGGCCGACGTAGTAGATGAACTTGCCCTGCAGGTCGACCGGCAACGATTCGCCG
>DASULL010000084.1:0-4619 GCA_036278215.1 Gammaproteobacteria bacterium
CTTACGACTATCTTCAGCCTGTTTGCCTTAGGCGCCACAGCTCCGGTTTGGGCGGCGGATTACTATGTGGATCAGGCGCATCCGAGTGCTTCCGATAATAATCCCGGGACCGAGGCGCAGCCTTGGTTGACGCTTTATCGGGCGGCGCGGGCGCCGCTGCAACCAGGCGATACGGTGTATGTAAAGAAAGGAACCTACGATGTCAGCACCGGTGGTCAGTGGTACATGCCCGCCATCAACTTGCCATCAGGTGCGCCAGGCAAACCGGTCACGTTCAAGTCGTTGCCGATGCATGCCGCTGTCCTCGATACCCGCAACACCCAGGGCAACCCAGCTATCGGGGTGTACAGGCGAAGCCATGTGGTCATCGATGGCTTCGTGATCCCGAAGCCGGGCAACAAGGGCATCGCGATCTTCGGAGAGGCGGGGGCGCCGGCCAAAGACGTGGTTATACAGAACAATATCATCCACGGAGTCTACGTCGATGGCCTCGATAATACCGAGGCCATTCGGATAGAGAACGCGCAGGATGTCGTGGTTCGCAACAACAGACTCTACGATGTTAGGAACGGCGGCAATAGCTCTAACGCTTCCGGGGTGAAAACCTACAAAGTCCGGAACGTAATCATTGAAAATAACGAAATTTACGATGTGGTCGCTGGCATCAAGGAGAAGGAGGCCAGCAGCCAGATCACGGTGCGGAATAATCGGATCTACCGCTGCGGCTACGGCTTTGTGTTGAACAATCAGAATGGCGGCGTCACCGAGCAGATCCGCTACCACAATAATGTGGTCGAGTGCAGCAGTGGTTTCGAGTCCGACACCCAGGGCACGGCGGTTATGCGGGACGTCCACATTTACAACAACACGTTTGCCGGCTATCAATCGAAAGGCGTACACGCCAACGAGCATGGCCAGCAATTCTTTATCTACAACAACATTTTCTACCGCACTGCGGAGTCGGTCAGCATGGCCGATTTCTTTACCCGTCAGCCATACACCGATCAGATTGTCCTGATGGACTACAACCTCTATCTGCGCGAGCCCAAGATGATCATTGGGCTGTACAGCTTGAATGAGACGTCGACCACACTGGCCGCTTGGCAGGGCAAGCCGTATGGCTTGGATCGGAACTCTCTGCTAGCCGATCCGCGTTTCGTCAATGCCACCGGCGGCAACTACCGATTGGCAGCAGGCTCGCCGGCGTTGGGTAGGGGGCGCGATCGGAACGGCGTCACGGTTAATATTGGTGCGTATGCGACAGGCAGTGAAATCATCGGCTTGATTCCGGCAGGCAACGTGGCACCGCCGAAACCGCCAAGGCTGATTTCACCCTAGAGAAGAGGGGGAGTAATTGGGATTGCGCCCGGTTGCCGCCACTTCCTAAACCACACTGCACCGGCTTGGCCGGTGCAGTGTGGTTTACTGCAACAAATTTAAGGACACAAGGATGTGTGATCCGGGCCAGCTACCCGATTTGGCGGATGTCGACCCTGCCCCCGAGCTCTCTTTCATCATCCCGGCGCTGAATGAAGCGGATAACATTGTCCGCACTCTGGCAAGCATCGAACGCGAAGCGGCGGCTTATCGGCACGAAGTGATCGTCGTTGATAACGGCTCCACAGATGCGACCGCGCAGCTGGCACAGGAAGCGGGGGCGAAGGTGCTGTTGCTGCCGGCCGGCACCATCGCTGCCGTGCGCAACCACGGGGTGCGCTATGCCCGCGGTCGGGTGCTGGTGTTTCTTGACGCCGACGCCAGCCTCACCAGCGATTGGCGAGAACATCTGCCTGCTAGCCTTATAGCGCTTGCTGCCACTAAACCACTAGTTACCGGTTCCCATTGCAGCCCTCCCGACCATTGCAGCTGGATTGAGCATCACTGGTTTCGTGAGTTCGCGGTCGAGCAGAACGCCAGGCATCTCGGCACCGGCCACATGCTCATTCCACGAGATTTCTTCCTGCAAATGGGCGGCTTCGACGAGCGGCTGGAGACTGGTGAGGATTACGAGTTTTGTCAGCGGGCTCGCGCTGCCGGCGGCGAGATCGTCAATAATCCGCAGCTGCGGGTGGTGCATCACAACTTTCCACGCACCTTGCGTCAGTTCATCCGGCGGGAGGCTTGGCATGGTCGAGGTGACCTCCGCTCGTTGCGCGCTTTTTTGCAGTCTAAGGTCGCGCTAGGGGCATCCGCGTTTCTGGTTGCGCACGGTCTCGTACTGGCGGGTCTATTGCTGCCGGGGGTGGCAAGCCTGCTGCCGCTAGGGTTGTTGCTGCTGATTCTTCTCCTCGCCGCCTCAACCTGGAAGAAATATCGTTATGCGCCGTGGCGTTCTCGTTTCGTCAACGGCGGCCTTTTTTACGCCTACTACCTTGGCCGTTCAGCCTCGCTCTTATATCTGTTCCAGAGACGGTCGGCGCGGGCGCCGCGGTTAGCTTGAGCGGTGCCGTTGCTGCGCTGCTTTCTTGAACCCTTGCTAGCAACCCCTATCTATTCAAAAAGTATCGATGTCAGGCGATCAGAGACCGAAATTGATGCGCGCCTTTCAGTAGAAAGGGTTAAGTAATAACAAGCAGAGATGGTCAACCTTTTTTGAAATTCAAAGCCATTTATCAACAGCCATTGGCTTGCCCTCGGACTGTACCGGCTGCCCTGGTCGTTGACAGCGATAAAGTGATAACAAGAGGCAATCGTATGACGTGGTCTGTGCGCGGCGCTTTCAACCTGTTCCTTTACCGCCTGTTGCTGCATGCAGCCTAGCGCGCTTTCAGAGTGGCACCGGTAGTGAAGGTCATTCACATCGCCTCCGGCGATCTTTGGGCTGGCGCCGAAGCTCAACTCTACAGTCTCGTTTGCGCTCTGCGTCAGATCAGCGGCATTGATGTAGAAGTAATTCTACTCAATCACGGCGAGCTGGAGGCCCGGCTCCGGCGGGCGGACGTATCAGTAACTGTGTTCAATGAGCGCCGGCTTGGCTCGCTGACGGTTGCGTGGCGCATGTTGCGCCACGTGCGCCGAGCAAGACCTGACATCGTTCACACCCACCGCTATAAGGAAAATGTGCTCGGCAGCATCGCAGCGCGACTCGCCGGCGCCGGCTCGCTGCGCAGCGTGCATGGTCGTGATGAGGCTGCCATTCCCGGTTGGCGGCTGGATAAGCGTATGTATCGGCTGCTGGACCAACTCTGTGGCCGCTGGTTGCAGCAGCGAGTGGTCGCGGTTTCTGCACAGCTTGCCAAAGAACTGGCGGCCAGCTTCCCAGAGGAACAAATCACCGTAATTGAAAACGGTGTTGATATCGCTGGCGTACTGCTGGCAGCAGCGCGGGGTGCGGAGCTGCCAGGACAACCGGGGCGGCTCAGGGTTGGCTTCGTCAGTCGGCTGGTGTCAGTCAAGCGGGTTGACCTGTTTCTGCAGACGGCCCATAAGCTCCACCGCCGCAAGCCGGGCATGTTCGATTTCTACATTGTAGGTGACGGGCCCCAATACGATCTCTGTCGCCAACTGATCGCTCAACTGGATCTAGCGGGCTGCACTCATATGCTTGGCTTCCGCCCCGATGTTGCCGCAGTGCTGGCGGGGATGGACCTATTACTGATCACTTCTGACCATGAAGGCTTACCAATGACCTTGCTGGAAGCGATGAGTCTTGAAGTCCCGGTAGTGGCAAGCGCCGTCGGAGGTATTCCGCAGGCGCTTGACCATGGGCGGTGTGGCAGATTAGTGCCTGCACAACAGGCGAAAGCCTATGTGGCAGCCGTTCTAAAATTGCTGGTGGACCCCATCAGCCGGCAACAGCAGATCCGGCACGCGCTGGAGCGAGTGCGTGATTACTACTCCGCCGAGCGCAGCGCTACCGGCTATGCCAACTTATACCGCCAGCTTTGTCCGGATAAGGCAGCGGCTTATCGTGGTCGCGAAGCGGCGTATCCCCTGCGAGAACGATGAGGGCTGACTGATGTCCGGCATCGGCGGATTTATCCAGCCGGAGGCTGGGGGCACCGAAGCACAGTGGTATGCCGTGCTCGATGCCATGGCAACCATCCTGCGGCATCGCGGTCCTGATGCAGCCAGTGTTTGGCTGGATCTATCGGCGGGACTGGGGCTCGCTCATCGGCAGCTTGCCACTGTCGATTCTTCATCGGTAGAAGCACAGCCTCCGTGGTCCGGTAGCGGCCGCTACTGCATTGTCTTCGACGGGAGAATTTATAATTTCCGGGAGCTGGCAGCCGGGCTTCATGCGGCTGGCATGGTCCCGCGCGGGCAGGGCGATCCTGAAGTGCTCCTGAGTGCGGTCGATGCTTGGGGCTTGGATCGTACCTTGCAGCGCCTGCGCGGGATGTTCGCCTTCGCTTTGTGGGACGCACAGGAACGAGTGCTGCACCTGGTCCGCGATCGCCTCGGTGAGAAGCCCCTTTACTATGGAATGTGTGGCGGCGCCTTATTATTTGGCTCCGAACTCAAAGCGCTGCGCCAGCACCCACGCTGGTCAGGCGAGATTTGCCGGCAATCGCTGACGCAATTGCTGCGTTATGGCTACATTCCGGAGCCACGTTCGATCTATCGCGGTATTCACAAGCTTCCTCCCGGTACTTACCTGAGCTTGAGCGCCTCTAAGC
>DASULL010000085.1:0-2514 GCA_036278215.1 Gammaproteobacteria bacterium
TACCCCGGCCGAGCAAGGCTGGGTCCTCGTCAATGAGGCTCCTCTCAGCGAAGTCTACAGCGTCGCCTGGCAGCACATGTTGGCCACCGATTCAGGCCAGTTCAGAACCAGCAAGGGACTCTTCACCTTCGCTACCGTTTATCCTGGGGAACAAGTGGATTCAGCCGTCTCGGGCGCATCGCAGTTCTGGAAAATCGTCTCTCATATCGACAGCGACACGTTGGCGGCCGCCACAACCGCCCACTTCCGGCAGGGCCTGCTGGTCTACCTGCTGCTGCTCGTACCCGCCGCCATCGTCGCTCTCTATCTGGCCAAACTTCGGGCTAGCCGTCTGTATAACCGCGAGCGGATCCGCGAGCTCGGAACGGTAATCGAGCAGACTCACGACATGGTCCTGATCACCGATGCCAATGGCATCGTCCGCTATGTAAACCCGCGCTTTGAAGAGATCACCGGTTATGGCAGCGGCGAAATCATCGGCCGCAAACCCAACCTGCTGAAGTCGGGCACCCATGAGCCGGCCTTTTACGAACGGCTTTGGAGCACCATCCAACGCGGCAAGCCCTTCGAGGCGACAATTACCAACCGCAAGAAGAACGGCCAGCTGTTCCATGTACAAATGACGATCAGTCCGCTCACTAACAAGCGCGGCATTTCCGGTTTCGTCGCTACGGCCAAAGACATCACCGGCCAGGTCAGCTCCCAAGAGCGGTTGCTGATGCTCGCCTTTCACCATCCGCTGACCGGTCTGCCCAACCGCGCGCTGTTCCGCGACCATCTGCACGAAGCCGCCGCCCGCGCCCGCCGCAGCGAACACAGCATCGCCGTTCTCTTTATCGATCTGGATCGTTTCAAAAAGGTCAACGACAGCCTTGGCCATCAAGTCGGCGACGTGCTGCTGAAAGAAGTTGCGCAGCGGCTGCGCAACGCAGTCCGCGAGATCGATACCGTCGCCCATCTGGGCGGCGACGAATTCATCTTGCTGCTCGACGCCATCCAGCAGCCAGCCCAAGTACGGGCAGTGGCTACCAAACTGCTGCAGTTGTTCGAGCAGCCGTTCATGGTTGCCGAGCGGGAATTGCACATCAGCGCCTCTATCGGCATCGCCATTTTCCCGGAAGACAGCAACCTTGGAGAGAACGATAACGTCGAACTGCTGATTGAACGGGCCGATACCGCCATGTATCAGGCCAAGCGCGCCGGCCGGGGCCAGTTTCAATTCTACTCGGCGGAGATGACCACTCTCGCCAACGAGCGGCTGGAACTGGAAAACCAGCTGCGTAACGCCCTACAGCAGCAAGAGTTCGAGCTGCATTTTCAGCCTATCGTCGATCCCCTGCGGCGTGAGCTGCGCGGGCTGGAGGCGCTGATCCGCTGGCGCCACCCAAGCGGCGAACTGCGCCGACCGGACGAATTTATCCCGACACTGGAGGAAACCGGATTAGTCATCCCGACAACGGAATGGGTGCTGGAAGAGGCCTGCCGGCAGTGCCGCCACCTGCACGCTGCCGGAATGACGCGGATACGGATGAATGTAAACATCAGCGCCCGCTCCTTCTACCAGGGTAATCTGGTAAAAATGGTCGCCGCCGCGCTGCAGCGGACTGGCATGCCACCGACCCAGCTCGTGCTGGAAATGACCGAAAGCGTACTACTGGAAGACCAGTATCACATCCAGAATTCCCTGGAGCAGTTGCGCGAACTGGGTGTCGGGATCGCCATCGACGATTTCGGCACCGGCTATTCCTCGCTTTCCTATCTACGCCGCCTGCCGGTGGATACCATTAAAATCGACCGCTCCTTCATTCATGGTGTCGGCCCCGACTCCCGCGACGCCGCCCTGGTTTCGGCGATGATGGCTATGGCACAAGAGCTGCAGCTAGACGTCGTCGCCGAAGGCGTTGAGCAGGCTCATCAGCTTGATTTTCTCCGCCAGCGCGGCTGCGATGGGGCGCAAGGCTTTCTGTTCAGCGGTCCGTTGCCGGCCAAACTCATCAATGATTGGCTGGATCGGGACCGTAACTGGCCGTGGAAGGCCTGGATGGATCGGGGGGAGACCTGGCGGTTGCATTAAAGCCCTATTTCCCGCGCCCTTGCCAGACGATTATCAAATGAAGCGGCCGGTCACTTGCGTCGCAAGGCGCCCTGGAAGAAGCCCTTGCTCAACGGCGAAACAAGCCCCATAGCCTTGCATTACCTGCGCTCTCTTCACCGGTTGACGGCGTTAATCGGTTTCAGGATTTCTTGCCTCAATGCCTTTATGCCTCAGCCTCTTTGCCTATGCCGGCCGATCCGGCATGCCAGCTATCTCGTCACTGGTTCGTGCGAAAAGGTACCAGGTATGCGCAAAAAACCGTCGTTACTATTCCTGCTGATAACCGTGTTAGGGCTCGCCTCATTGGCCTTTGCGACCCGGCCCGGGGCACCTCCCTCGCCTCCAGCCAACACCACTCCCGCCACCACCGATATCGATCAAGCCATCGCCAAAAACGCCGCTCAGCAGCTCGATGCCGG
>DASULL010000086.1:0-5191 GCA_036278215.1 Gammaproteobacteria bacterium
CACCAGAAAGGCCTCACTGAAGCGGGCCAGCGCAACCAACCCGCCCACAACCGCCACCCGCCAGAAAGCCGAACCCAGGCGCGCCAGCCCTTCGCTGCTAAGCGGCAAACGGGTTGCATGCCGGATGTGGTCCTGTGGTTCCGGGATCTTCAGGAGCAGCAGCACCGCGATCACGCCCGGGGCAACCGCAAACCAGAGGACGGCTCTGACATTATCGGCGAACAGCCACATCAAACCGACTGCAAGCAGCGGGCCCAACACCGCCCCCGCAGTATCCATGGATTGCCGTAAGCCAAAGCAGGCACCGCGGATCGATGGCGGCGCCAGATCGCTAACCAGAGCATCGCGCGGTGCTCCACGGATACCCTTGCCGAACCGATCCAGCAGCCGAGCCGCAGTAACCGTAGCGACCGAGCCGGCCAACGGGAACAGCGGCTTGACCGCCGCCGCCAGACCATAGCCAAGCAGGACCAGTGGCTTGCGCCGGCCCAATGCATCGCTCAGGTAGCCGGAAAACACTTTGGTGATCAGCACCAGCGCTTCCGCCCCGCCCTCGATCAAGCCTATGGTGAGAGCGCTGGCACCGAGCCCGCCAGCCAGCAGCACGGGCAACAAGCTGTGCACGATCTCCGAGCCCATATCGGTGAACAGGCTGACGAAGCCCAGAGTCCAGATCGTGCGAGGAATCACTGGCCGGGCCAAAGCCCGATCTGCCGTGGTCACGCGCTAGCCCTGCCGCAAAGCTGCAAACTGCACGCTAAGTGGGGACTAGAAAGTCTGGTCGCCACGCGATGTGGCGTTACGATGTAGCGTTGTGCCAAGGCCTTCGAAGTGCGAAAGCCAGCGGGCGCCAGCCGCCCAAAAGAAAACGCCCTGCTCGATTTCTCGAGCAGGGCGTTCTGCGTATGTGGTAGCGGGGGCAGGATTTGAACCTACGACCTTCGGGTTATGAGCCCGACGAGCTGCCAGACTGCTCCACCCCGCAACTGACAGGGAGAAGTCTACAGACTACGCCCTTTTTTTGCAAGTCCGGTCTGCCGGTTCAGCCAAATGCCGCCAAGCAGACCGCGATCAGGCTGCCCGGGAAGATACCCAGCAATAGCACTACCAGTGCGTTACCGGTCAGCACCGCGCGGAAGCCACCGGATGCCTGCAAAGCCTGGGTGTCCTCGACCGGATCGAAGAAGGCGATCTTCAGCACCCGCAGGTAGTAGAAGGCACCGATCACGGCGAACACGACGGCGAAAACCGCCAGCCAGACCATGCCGGCATCCACCAGTGCCTGGATTACCAGCAGCTTGGCGTAGAAGCCAACGGTGCCCGGTACGCCGGTCATGGAGAACATCATCAGCAGCAGCGCGAAGGCAGCCCAACCGTCGCGCCGGAACAGGCCCTTCAGGTCGTCCAGCCGGTCGCCCTCGAACCCCTCGCGACTCAACAGGATGATGACGGCGAAGGTGCCGGCTGCGGTAATGGCGTAAGTCACCACGTAGAACAGCGCCGCACCGAATCCCTGGTCGGTGCCGGCAACCAGCCCCAGCAGGATGAAGCCGATGTGGGAGATGGTCGAGTAGCCCAGCAGTCGCTTGAAGTTGCTCTGCACGATGGCGAACAGGTTGCCGACGATCAGCGACAGCACCGCCAGGATAACCAGCATCAGTTGCCACTGGTCCTGCAGCGCTCCCAGACCCTCGGCAAGCAACCGCAGAAACAGCGCCAGCGCGGCGATCTTCGGTGCGGTACCGATGTAGAGGGTAACCGGCGTCGGCGCCCCCTCGTACACATCCGGGATCCACATGTGGAAGGGTACGGCGCCGAATTTGAAGGCGATTCCCACCAGCATGAAGATCAGGCCAAACACATACAGGATATTGTCGTTGGCTTCGGCCGCCGCGGTAGCGATAACAGCCAGATCCAGGCTGCCGGTAACGCCGTACAGCATGGACATGCCATACAGCAGCATGCCCGAGGACAACGCCCCCAGAACGAAATACTTCATCGCCGCTTCGGCCGCCAGCCGCGAGTTGCGGTTGAAGGCAACCAGCGCGTACTGGCACAGCGCCAGCAGCTCGAGGCCGATGTAGGCGGTCAGCAGGCTAGCCGACGACGACACCACCATCATGCCGAGCACGCCGAACAGGCCGAGCACGAAGAACTCGCCATGCAGCAGGCCGCGCTGCTTGAGGTAGCGCTGCGCGTAGACGAAGGCAAGCGCCGCCATCGCGTAGATCGATACCTTGAGCACGACGGCGAGATTGTCGGCGACGTACGAATCGCTGAAAGTCAGCGCCTGCACGCCCCACTGGCGATCGATGGTCAGCCAGGCAGCCACCGCCAGCGTCAGCACACTGAGCCACATAGTGATCACCCGGTCCCGACCGGGGATGAACAGATCGGTCATCAGGATCACGCAGGCCATCGCGCCGACCCAGATCTCGGGCATGGCGAGGGAGAAGTCCGGCATCATGGGCATCGGCATCCTCAATAATCAGTACATCGGACCGCACGCATCAGCGTGCGATCACCACATCCAGCACGCGCTGCAGCGAAGGCTCCATCACCTCGACCAGCGGCGCCGGGTACAGGCCTAATCCAAGCACGGCCACGGCCAGCACGAACAGAATCAGGAACTCACGCTTGTTGATATCAGTAAGTTCCGCCACCTGCGGGCTGCTGATTTCCCCAAACACCACCCGCTTGATCATCCACAGGGTGTAGCCGGCGCCGGTGATCAGAGCCGTTGCCGCCAGCAGGGAATACCAGAAGCTCGCCTTGAACGAGGCCAGGATCACCATGAACTCGCCGACGAAACCGGCCGTGCCCGGCAGGCCGGTGTTAGCCATCGCGAACAGCACAAAGAAGGCGGCAAACATCGGCATGGTGTTGATCACGCCGCCGTAGGCGTCAATCTCGCGGGTGTGCATGCGGTCGTACAGCACCCCGACGCAGAGGAACATGGCACCGGAGACAAAGCCGTGAGCGACCATCTGCACCATGCCGCCCTGCAATGCCAGCAGCGCCCCGCCCTCGCTCAGGCCGGTCTTCGCCACGATCGGGAAGATCACGAAGAAGCCCAGCGTGACGAACCCCATGTGGGCGATGGATGAATAAGCGATCAGCTTCTTCATGTCCTTCTGCACCAGCGCCACCAAGCCAATATAGACCACCGCAATCAGCGACAGCGCGATCATCAGGCCGCTGAGATCCATGCTGGCATCCGGCGTGATCGGCATGGAGAAGCGGAGGAAGCCGTAGGCGCCGATCTTCAGCATGATGGCCGCCAGGATCACCGAGCCGCCGGTAGGCGCTTCAACGTGGGCGTCCGGCAACCAGGTATGGACCGGCCACATCGGCACCTTAACGGCAAAGGCCAGCAGGAAGGCGATGAACACCAGCACCTGCGCCGTCAGCGGCAGCCCCAGGCCGTACATGTCGGCGATCGCGAAGCTGCCGGCCTGATAGCGCAGATACACCAGCGCCACCAGCATCAGCACCGAGCCAAGGAAGGTGTAGAGGAAGAACTTGATGGTAGCGTAAATGCGGTTCGCCCCACCCCAGATACCGATGATCAGGAACATCGGCACCAGCATGGCTTCCCAGAACACGTAGAACAGAATGGCATCCATGGCGGCGAATACGCCGATCATGACGCCTTCCATGATCAGGAAGCAGGCGTAGTAGGCCCACGGCTTGTCGGTAATCACCTCCCAGCCGGCCACCACCACGATCAGGATGCTGAAGGTGGTCAGCAGGATCAGCGGCATGGCGATGCCGTCGACACCAAGCGCGTACTCGATGCCAAAAGCCGGAATCCAGCTGACGCGCTCGACGAACTGCATGCCGCCATGCGGATCGAAGCCGGTCCAGAGCGGCAGGCTCAACAAAAACGTTACTGCGGCAGTGAGCAACGCCAGCCAACGGGTCAGCGACGGTGACTGCTTGCCGACCGCAAGCAACGCCACGCCGCCGGCGATCGGCAGCCACACCAGCAGGCTCAGCAAAGGCCAACCTTCAAACATTCGTTATTTTCCCCAACTGCATGTCCGAGCGGCCGCGCCTCACGCGAACCATCCCTGCCAGGTGCCGACGAAGTAAGTCAGCAGCAGCAACAGGCCGATGATCATGGCGAACGCGTAGTGATACAGGTAACCGGACTGCATGCCGCGTATCGCCGCAGCGACGCGGCCGACTGCCCTGGCGCTGCCATTGACCAGCAGGCCGTCGATCAGGCCGACATCACCCACTCGCCAGAACAGTCTGCCCAGACCACGCCCCAGGCGGGCAAAGCCGTTGATGTAGAGCAGATCGAAGCCGTACTTGTTGATCAGAAGGCTGTACAGCAGATGAGCGCGCTGCTGGATCAGGCTCGGCAGATCCGGCCGCTTCAGGTACAGGAACCACGCCGCTGCGACGCCGGCCAGGGCCACCCAGAAGGTGGGCGCCAACAGGCCATGCAGAGTGAAGCCGAGCGGCCCGCTCCAGTGCTCGCCGACGACCGCCAGCACGTCGTTCTGCGGCAGGACCTGGATGGCGTCGCCGAAGAAGTCGCCGAACAGCATCGGGCCGATGGTGAACCAGCCGATCAGCACCGACGGAATGGCCAGCAGGATCAGCGGCACGGTAACCACCGCCGGACTCTCGCGCAGGCCCTGACGGGTATGCTGGTCCATCCGCTCCTTGCCCCAGAACACCATGAAGTACAGACGGAAGCTGTACAGCGAGGTGACGAAGACACCTAGCAGCACCGCCCAGTAGGCGATACCCGCACCCCAACGGTCGGACGCACCAACGGCCTCGATGATGGCGTCCTTGGAGTAGAAGCCGGAGAAGAACGGTGTGCCGATCAGCGCCAGCGAACCGATCAGCATGGTCCAATGGGTAATCGGCATGTACTTGCGCAGACCGCCCATCTGGCGCATGTCCTGCTCATGGTGCATGGCGATGATGACCGAGCCGGCACCGAGGAACAGCAGCGCCTTGAAGAAGGCATGGGTCATCAGGTGGAACACGCCGGCGGCATAGCCGGACACGCCCAGCGCCACGAACATATAGCCGAGCTGAGAGAGAGTGGAATATGCCACTACTCGCTTGATGTCGTTCTGCACGATGCCGATCAGCCCCATGAAGAAGGCAGTGAAGGCACCGGTCAGCATGACGAAGCTCAGCGCCGTATCGGACAGCTCGTAGATCG
>DASULL010000087.1:0-10486 GCA_036278215.1 Gammaproteobacteria bacterium
TAGCCAACCAGCCAGGCTGGGCGCGGGACAACACGTTCAAAAGCTTTCGATCCACCCACTGCCAGCCGACGGCCCTAAACCATGGTTACCATTTCTTCCGCGCTAGTCGGATGAATGGCTACGGTGTCGTCGAAGTCGCGCTTGGTCGCACCCATGCGCACGGCGACGGCAAAGCCCTGCAACATTTCATCGGCATGCGGACCGAAGATATGCGCGCCGACGATCTTCTCCTCGGGGCCAACGCAGACCAGCTTCATCAAGGTCCGCCGCTTGTCCGCAGAAAGGGCGTAATCCATGGCGATGAAGCGACTGGTGTAAATTTTCACCGCCTCGCCATACTGCTCGCGGGCCTGCTCTTCGGTCAGGCCGACGGTACCGATCGGTGGGTGGGTAAACACCACCGTGGGGATGTTTTCATACACCAGCCGACGCCCCTCCATGCCGCCGAACAGGCGATCGGCGAGCCGGCGACCGGCAGCGATGGCGACCGGCGTCAGCTGCCAACTGCCAGTGATATCGCCGATGGCGTAGACGCCGGCGAGATTGGTCTGCTGGTAGGGATCGGTCGGGATAGTGCCGTCCGGGTTGACCGCGAGGCGGGTGTTCTCCAGGCCGAGCTGGTCGGTATTGGGCACCCGGCCGGTGGCCCAGATGACGGTGTCATAGCCATCCAGGCAGCGGCCGTCGTGGCTGTACAGAGCGATGCTGCCGTCGCTGGCGCGCTCCAGCCGGCAGGTATCGAAGCCGGTGACGACGTGCAGGCTGTCGGCCTGGGAGGCTTCCATGAAGCCGTCGCGCAAGATCTCATCAAAGCCGCGCAAGGGCTTGTCGCCACGCAACACCAGCGCAGCATCGCTGCCGAGGTGGTGCAGTACTCCGGTCAGTTCGACGGCAATGTAGCCTGCGCCGACGATGGCGACCTTGGCCGGCTGGCGGTCGAGCGCGAAAAAGCCGTCGGAATCAATCGCCAGCTCAGCACCGGGCATCTCCGGTCGCTGCGGCCGGCCGCCGGTGGCGATGACGATATGATCGGCGGTATAGCGCTTGCCGGCGACTTCCACGGTCCGATCGTCGACGAAACGGGCGAACCCTTCGATCAAGGTGACGCCTTCCTTCTCCAGGTTGCGGCTGTAGATGCCGTTCAGGCGCTGGATATAGGCTTCCCGACGCAGATGCAGCTCGGCCCAGTCGAGCTTGTAGTTTTCCAGCCGGAAACCGTAATCGGCAGCGTGGTGCAGCCCCCAGGCCAGATTCGCCGCATTCCACATCACCTTTTTCGGCACGCAGCCGACGTTGACGCAGGTGCCGCCCAATCGGCCCGCTTCGATCACGGCCGCTTTGGCGCCGTATCGGGCAGCCCGCCGCGCCGCCGCCAGACCGCCGCTACCGCCGCCGATGGAGAGGAAGTCATAGTGTTCGGTCATTGCTCAACTCTGCTGTCATGATGCGTGGAGCCTTATCTTAGAGCCTATTCCGGCAGATCGCTCACCCCCGGCGGCAGCCTCGCCGCCGCTACGGTAAGCTTCCGCTATCTCAGTGACGCACGGCCAGCCCGGTCGTGCTTTAAAACCTCTTCGCCAGACGGCAACTTAAACCGTCAGCATCACTTGGACACAACGGACGACCATGGCCGACACGCAAAACCCTCTTTTCGACACGGACCGCCTGCCGCCCTTCGCCGAGATCAAGCCAGAGCACGTCGAGCCGGCGATCACGGCACTGATCGAGGAGAACCGGCGCAGCCTGGAGCAACTGCTGGAGCAGAACGAGCACTACAGCTGGGACAACCTGATCGCACCGCTGGAAGCGGTAGCGGATCGGCTCTCCAAGGCCTGGTCGCCGGTCAGCCACATGAATTCGGTGGTAAATACCGACGCTTTGCGGGCCGCCTATAACGCCTGCCTGCCCAAGCTGTCCGAGTTCAGCACCGAGGTCGGCCAGAACGAGCGGCTGTACCAGGCCTATCGGCAGATCCGCGATTCGGTGGAGTTCGCCGGGCTCAACCACGCCCAGCGCAAGACCATCGACGATGCCCTGCGCGACTTCCGCCTCGCCGGTGTTTCGCTGCCGGCGGCGCAGAAGCAGCGCTTCAAGGAAATCAACAGCCGGCTGTCGGAGCTGCGCGCCAAATTCGAAGAAAACGTCATGGACGCCACCGACGGCTGGAGCAAGCTCATTACCGACGAGCGCGAGCTGGCCGGCGTACCGGCCACGGCGCTGGCCAACTTCCGCCAGAACGCCGAGCGCAAGGGGCAGAGCGGCTGGCTGGTGAATTTGGAGTTCCCCTCCTACTACCCGATCCTCACCTATGCCGACAACCGGGCGCTGCGCGAGGAGCTGTACCGGGCCTACAGCACTCGCGCGTCCGATATCGGCGCCAACGCCGATAAGTGGAACAACCTGCCGCTGATGGAAGAGATCCTGCAGCTGCGCCACGAGAAAGCGCAGCTGCTGGGCTTCGCCAATTTCGCCGAGCTGTCGCTGGCCACCAAAATGGCCGGCTCCGCCGAGGAAGTCATGGACTTCCTCAACGATCTGGCCGGCCGCGCCAAACCGCGGGCCGAGCAGGATCTGGAAGAGCTGCAGGCCTTCGCCCGCCACGAACACGGCATGGTCGAGCTGGCCGCCTGGGACATCGGCTATTACTCGGAAAAGCTGCGGCAGGAGCGCTATCAGGTCTCACAGGAAGATCTGCGCCCCTATTTCCCGGCCGATCGAGTAATCGCCGGCCTGTTCGAAGTGGTCAAGCGACTGTTCGGGCTGAATATACGCGAGGTGAAAGGGGTCGACGTCTGGCATCCGGACGTGCGCTTCTACACCATCACCGACGCCAAGAACGAGCTGCGCGGTGAGTTCTACGTCGATTTGTACGCCCGCGAAAAGAAGCGCGGCGGCGCCTGGATGGACGAGTGCCGGGTGCGGCGGCGCACCGCGCTCGGCGTGCAGACGCCAGTGGCCTACCTCACCTGCAACTTCACGCCGCCGATCGGCGACGCGCCGGCGCTGCTGACTCACGACGAAGTCGAGACACTGTTCCACGAATTCGGCCACGGCCTGCACCACATGCTCACCCGCATCGACGTGGCCGCCGTTTCCGGCATCAACGGTGTGCCCTGGGATGCAGTCGAGCTGCCAAGCCAGTTCCTGGAAAACTGGTGCTGGGAGCGGGAGGCGCTGGACCTGTTCGCTTGCCATTTCGAAACCGGCGAAACCATCCCGGATGCGCTCTATCAACGGCTGAAAGCCGCCAAGAATTTCCAGTCGGCGATGCAGGCGGTGCGTCAGTTGGAATTCGCCCTGTTCGATTTCCGCCTGCATCTGGAATACGACCCGGCCAAGGGCGGCCGGATCTATGAAATCCTCAACGAGGTACGCGACCAGGTGGCGGTGGTGCGCCCGCCGGAATACAACCGCTTCCCCAACAGCTTCGGCCACATCTTCGCCGGCGGCTATGCGGCCGGCTACTACAGCTATAAATGGGCTGAAGTACTGTCCGCCGACGCTTTCTCCCGCTTCGAAGAGGAAGGCATCTTCAACCGCGCCACCGGCGAGAGCTTCCTGCACCACATCCTGGAGCAGGGCGGCTCGCGCGAAGCGATGGAGCTGTTCGTCGCCTTCCGCGGCCGCCGGCCGTCGATCGAAGCACTGCTGCGCCATACTGGGCTGGCAGCCTAAGCAAGGCCGAGGCGGGTCGCCCGGCGCATACGATCTCGCCGTATGCGCCGGGCGGTTGCGGCAATTTCAATTCCGTCTACACGATCGGCGGCATAATCCGCTACCATAGCAGCCGGGTCTAATGCGCAACCTTCGCTTTGCGATTCTCCGGCTGGGGTTCCTTTCAGCCATTCGCGCCTGTCACAACAGGCCGTGCTAGTTGGCATGGTCTTGGCAACCCATTATTCGGTCTACGCCTCCTGCTGCCGGCCACAGATGCCAAAGGCGAAGCGGTCGTGGGAGCGGCTTTGGCGATTCAGCAACAGCAGGTAGCTCTATCGGTTATGTCGGACAGCATGCTTCTCATTCTTCTGGTTGCGCTTCCTTTCGTGGGCAGCTTGATTGCCGCGCTGCTGCCTACCAATGCGCGCAATGCGGAAGCTTGGCTGGCCGGCCTCATCGCCCTCGCTGGGCTGCTTATTACCGCCTCTTTCTTCCCAGCGGTGGCGGAAGGCGGGGTGCTGCGCTTCCGCGCCGAGTGGCTGCCGACGTTCGGCCTCGACTTCAGCCTGCGGCTGGATGGCTTCGCCTGGCTGTTCTCGGCACTGGTAACCGGCATAGGCGTGCTGGTGGTGCTGTATGCCCGCTACTACATGTCGCCGCAGGACCCGGTGCCGCGCTTCTTCTCGTTTCTGCTGGCGTTCATGGGCTCGATGCTGGGCATCGTGCTGTCCGGCAATCTGATCCAGCTGGTGTTTTTCTGGGAACTGACCAGCCTGTTTTCCTTCCTGCTGATCGGTTACTGGCACCACCGTGCCGATGCTCGCGACGGCGCCCGCATGGCGCTGACCATCACCGCCACCGGCGGGCTGGCTTTGTTGGCCGGTGTCCTGGTGCTCGGTCACATCGTCGGCAGCTATGAGCTGGACCAAGTGCTAGCGTCGGCCGATTTGATTCGTGCGCATCCTTTATACCTGCCGATCCTGGTGCTGATACTGCTCGGCGCCTTCACCAAGAGCGCGCAATTCCCGTTCCACTTCTGGCTGCCGCATGCCATGGCGGCGCCGACCCCGGTTTCGGCCTATCTGCATTCGGCCACCATGGTAAAGGCCGGCGTCTTCCTGCTGGCCCGGCTGTGGCCGGTACTGGCTGGTAGCGATGCTTGGTTCTGGCTGGTCGGTGGCGCCGGCCTGAGCACCTTGCTGATCGGCTCGTATGTAGCGATCTTCCAGCACGACCTGAAAGGCCTGCTCGCCTATTCCACTATCAGCCATCTGGGGCTGATCACTCTGCTGCTAGGCCTCAACAGTCCGCTGGCAGCGGTGGCAGCGATTTTCCACATCCTCAATCACGCCACCTTCAAGGCGTCGCTGTTCATGGCCGCCGGCATCATCGACCATGAAAGCGGCACTCGCGACATCCGCCGCCTGAGCGGCCTGTACCGGCTGATGCCGATCACCGCTACCCTGGCGATGGTCGCCGCCGCCGCCATGGCCGGAGTACCCCTGCTGAACGGCTTCCTCTCCAAGGAAATGTTCTTCACCGAGGCGCTAACGGCGACCGCGCCACTGCAAAGCCTGGAAGCCATTCTGCCGTATGCCGCCACTCTCTACGGCATGTTCAGCGTCGCCTACTCGCTGCGCTTCATCCACGGCGCCTTCTTCGGCCCGCCGCCGGTGGGCTTGCCGCGCACACCGCACGAGCCACCGCACTGGATGCGTTTTCCGGTGGAGCTGCTGGTATTGGCCTGTCTGGTGGTGGGCATCCTGCCGGCAATCACAGTAGGCCCGTTCCTGGACGCCGCCGCGCTGGGCGTGCTCGGCGCTGCCAAGCCCGCCTACAACCTGGCCGTCTGGCATGGCTTCAATCTGCCGCTGCTGATGAGCGTGATCGCGCTGATCGGCGGAGTGCTGCTTTACCTCATTCTGCAGAACTACCTCTTGAGCGGCGTCGAAGGCACACCGTTTGTCCGCCGACTGGCCGGCAAGCGGCTGTTCGAGCGCTCTCTGGTGGTGCTGTCCTGGCGGATAGCCAGGCCGCTGGAGACGCTGCTAGGCACCCGGCGGCTGCAACCGCAGCTCCGGCTGGTGGTGGTGGTGGCCTTGCTCGCCGGACTGGCGGCGGTCGGCGGCTGGCAGCTGGCCGCGGGGCCACCGCAGTTCTCCGGCCTCGACCCGGCCCTGACGCTGGTCTGGGCGGTGGGTATCGCCTGTGCTATCGGCGCGGCGTACCAAGCCAAATACCACCGGCTGGCGGCACTGATTTTGATGGGCGGCGCCGGGCTGGTCACCTGCATCACTTTCATCTGGTTTTCGGCGCCGGATCTGGCGCTGACCCAACTACTGGTGGAAATCGTCACCACCGTGCTGATCCTGCTGGGGCTGCGCTGGCTGCCGAAGCGCATTCCCGAGGACGAACCGATGGTGCAGCCGGTGACGCTGGCGCGGCGCATTGGCGACTTTGCGATCGCCATGTTTGCTGGCGGCGGGGTGGCGCTGCTCGCCTATGCCGTCATGACCCGACCGCTGCCGGACACCATCTCTCGCTACTTTACCGAGCGTGCCTATAGCGAAGGTGGCGGCACCAACGTGGTCAACGTGATCCTGGTGGACTTCCGCGGCTTCGATACCTTGGGCGAGATCACCGTGCTTGGCGTGGTGGCGCTGACCGTGTACGCCCTGCTGCGCCGCTTCCGCCCGGCGCCGGAGAGCATTGCCATTCCAGAGCAGCAGCGGGTGCAGAATGCCTACGACGACGCCCGGCCGGATCGGCGGCTGGGCGATACCGTGGCCGAGTATCTGCTGGTGCCGGCAGTGCTGATGCGGCTGCTGTTCCCGATGATGCTGGTGATGGCGCTGTATTTGTTCCTGCGCGGGCACAACCTGCCGGGAGGCGGCTTCGTCGCCGGCCTGACCATGGCGGTGACCTTCATCGTCCAATACATGGCCAACGGCACCCGCTGGGTGGAATCGCGGCTGCGGCTGCATCCGGTCCGCTGGATCGGCCTGGGTCTGGTGTTTGCGCTCCTCACCGGGATCGGCGCTTGGCTGCTGGCGCACCCTTTCCTGACCTCGCATACGCGCTATCTGGAGCTGCCCTGGCTGGGCTCGATACCGCTGGCCAGCGCGCTGTTTTTTGATCTGGGCGTGTTCTCCCTGGTGGTCGGGGCCACCGCGCTGATCCTGATCGCCTTGGCGCACCAGTCACTCCGCAGCGTCCTGGTCGCCCGTCCTGTTTCACCGCCGAGCAAGGAGGACTAGATGGAACTCATCGTTGCCCTGGGCATCGGCGTGCTGGTCGCTTCCGGTGTCTGGCTGATTCTGCGGCCGCGCACCTACCAAGTGATCATTGGCCTGTCGCTACTCTCCTATGCCGTCAACTTGCTGATCTTTGGCATGGGCCGGCTGCGGGTCAATGCAGCTCCGGTGCTGGAAGCCGGCGCCGCTGTCGATGCCAGCCAGTACACCGACCCGCTGCCGCAAGCCTTGGTCCTGACCGCAATTGTCATCAGCTTTGCTACCACCGCGCTGTTCCTGGTGGTGCTGCTGGCCAGCCGCGGCCTGACCGGCACCGACCACGTTGATGGCCGGGAGCCCGGCACATGAGCGGCTGGCTGCACCATCTGATCATCGTGCCGGTGCTGCTGCCGCTAACCGTCGGCGCCGGCATGCTTCTGCTGGAGGAGCCCCGCCGGCGCCTCAAAGCCAGCCTGAGCCTGTTCTCCACGCTGGTATTGATCAGCGTTGCCATTGCCCTGCTGCAGCTGGCACAGGGCAATGGCGCGGAAATCGGTGTCTATCTGCTCGGCGACTGGCCGGCGCCGTTTGGCATCGTGCTGGTGCTGGACCGCCTGTCGGCGCTGATGCTGCTCCTGTCCAGCGTACTGGCGCTGGCCTCGCTGCTGTTCTCGCTGGCGCGTTGGCATCGTGCCGGGCCACACTTTCATCCGCTGTTTCAGTTCCTGCTGGTAGGTATCAACGGCGCTTTCCTGACCGGCGACCTCTTCAACCTATTCGTCTTTTTCGAAGTGATGCTGGCCGCCTCCTATGGCCTTGTGCTGCACGGCTCCGGCACCGCCCGAGTCAAGGCCGGCCTGCATTACATCGCGGTCAACCTCGCCGCCTCGCTGCTGTTCCTGATCGGGGTAGCGCTGATCTATGGGGTCACCGGCACACTGAACATGGCTGACCTGGCCAACCGCCTGCCCGCGGTTGCCACTGAAGATCGGGCGCTGCTGCAGGCCGGTGCCGCCATTCTTGGCATAGCGTTTCTGGTCAAGGCCGGCATGTGGCCGCTGTGCTTCTGGCTGCCAACCACTTACGCTGCCGCCAGTGCGCCAGCAGCCGCCATGTTCTCCATCATGAGCAAGGTCGGGATCTATGTGATCCTGCGGCTCTGGCTGCTGCTGTTCGGCGCCGACGCCGGCAGCGTGGCCGGCTTCGGCGGAAGCTGGCTGTTCTACGGCGGCCTGCTGACCGTCGGCTTTGGCACCATCGGCGCCCTGGCTTCGCAGGATATGAGCCGGCTGGCTGGTTACAACGTGCTGGTTTCTTCCGGCACGCTGCTGGCAGTACTGGGCGTCACCGACATGGCTATCACCGCCGGGGCGCTGTTCTACCTGCTCAGCTCGACGCTGGCCATCAGTGCCTTCTTCCTGCTGATCGAGCTGGCCGAGCGCGGTCGCCGGGCCGGCGCCGATATTCTCGCCGTCACCCTGGAAGCCTTCGGCGAAACGGAGGAAGAACCGCTACATGAGGAAGAAGAGGCAGGCATTGCCATCCCCGCCACCATGGCCATTCTTGGCCTGAGCTTCGTATTCTGCGCGCTGCTGCTAGCCGGCTTGCCGCCGCTCTCGGGCTTCATTGGCAAGTTCATTCTCCTGGCCGCAGTGCTGGATTCCAGCGGCACCGCCACAGTCTCTCTGGACGCCTGGCTGTTGCTGGCGGCGGTGATCCTGTCCGGCCTGGCCGCCGTCATCGCCATGACTCGCGCCGGCATCCGCACCTTCTGGGCACCGCTGGGCCGCAGCGTGCCGCGGGTACGGCTGATCGAGATCACACCCATCGGTCTGCTGCTGCTGCTCTGCGTCCTGCTGACGGTTCAGGCCGGGCCAGTTATGTACTACCTGCAGGGCACGGCCGAAGCGCTGCATGCACCGCAGCGCTACATCGAAGGCGTGCTGTCGGCGCCCCGTGCGGGGCAGACGGCCCAGGGAGGTGGCGCGTGATGAAGCGTTGGCTGCCGTTCCCGCGCCTAGCGGCGCTGATCCTGATCGCCTGGCTGCTGCTGAATCAGTCGCTGGCACCAAGCCATATTCTCTTAGGTGCGCTGCTGGCGCTGCTCAGCACCCAGCTGCTGGTACGGCTGCAACCACCGCGCGGTCATGCCAGCCGATTCTGGACGGCGCTGGTGCTCCTCGGGCGGGTGCTGCTGGACATCATCCGCTCCAATATCGCCGTTGCCGGCATCATTCTGCGCCGGCGGCCCGAGCGCAACCGCACCGCCGGTTTCGTCCACATTGGCCTGACTTCCCGCCACCCTTACGTCCTGGCCGCCCTGGCCTGCATCATCACCGCCACGCCCGGCACCATCTGGGTCGATTACGAGTCAGCCAGCGGCGTGCTCATCATCCATGTGCTCGACCTAGTCGATGAAGAGGCCTGGATACAGACCATCACCCAACGCTACGAGAGCCTGCTGCGGGAGATTTTCGAATGATGCTTGGTTTTTTCACTGCAGCCTTAACCACTGCCCAGGTCTTGCTGGCGCTGGCCATGGCCTGCAGCAGCGTCCGTTTGTTCATTGGCCCGCGGGCTCAGGACCGGGTGGTGGCGCTGGATGCGTTTTATGTCAACGCCATGCTGCTGTTGCTGACCTTTGGCATCCGCACCGGCAGCAATCTGTACTTCGAGGTCGCGCTGGTCATCGCCCTGCTCGGCTTCGTCGGCACCGTGGCACTGGCGAAATTCCTCATGCGCGGTGAGGTGATCGAATGAGCGCGGCCGCAAACCTGCCTGCCTGGGTGCTCTTCCTCACCGCTCTACTGGTGCTGGTTAGCGCCTCGCTGACCCTGATCGGCACCATCGGCCTGCTGCGCCTCAAGACCTTCTACGAACGTACCCATGCCCCGACCCTGGGAACCACGCTGGGGATAGGCTTGATGCTGTTTGCATCGATGATCTACTTCAGTGCCCTGCAGAGCCGGCCGGTGTTGCACGAGCTGCTGATCGCGGTGTTCATGACCGTGACTACGCCCATCACCCTGGTGCTGCTGGTGCGCGCCGCCCTCTATCGCGACCGCTATGCCGGCAGCGATAAGGTGCCGCCGACTTCGCCGCCCAAATCTACCTTGCTCAAAAAACAGGCGAAAATAGACAGCGACTGACCTGTGCGGGGCGCCGTCACTGGTGGAGCTCAGCTCTATCGTGGCGCACTGGGCACGAGGCCGGCGGCCTTGAGCCGCGCGGCTGGCAGGTTCACCAGCAACACGCCGGCCATGACCACCAGCAAGCCGAGCAACGCAGCCGGACTCAAGGTTTCGCGGAACAACAGATAGCCGAACACAGCGGTCATGGGCGGCGCCAAGTAAAACAAGCTGGCAACCCGCGAGGCGGCGCCGTGGCGAATCAGGGTAAACAGCAGACCAACCGCGCCGACCGAAAGCACCAGCACCAGCCAGGCCAGGGCGAACAGGAACTCGCCGGTCCACCGGATATGCATGCTCTCGGTAGCGGCCGCTAGCAGCAACAACATCAGTCCGGAGCTGACGTATTGGATGGTGCCGGCGGTACGGATGTCAGAGTCTGGACAGAAGCGCTTCTGGTAGAGCGTG
>DASULL010000088.1:0-2091 GCA_036278215.1 Gammaproteobacteria bacterium
CCACGTCATGCTGCTCACCCACGCCAAGTGGCGCACCTTCACCAGCCGCCCGATCCCGCCGACAACATCTAGTGAAGTGATGCTTGCCCTCTCCTGCGACAGCCGCGAAGCCGTCGACGCCATGAACGCGGCGGCCACTGCACATGGCGGCACCGCGGACATCAACCCCATACAGAATCTCGGCTTTCTGTACAGCCGCAGCTTCGCGGACCCGGATGGCCATGTTTGGGAGCCGCTGTGGATGGATCCGGCAGCTGTGCCGCCGAATGACTCAACGAGCCAGGTAGAGGTGCAGTTGGCGGAGTAAAGCCAGGGGCAAAGCAGGTCCTTCTGGTAGCGGCCACGTACTAGCTCGTCCTCGACGAGATGGGGCGTGGTCGAGTCCAGGTCGGTACCCAGCAGCCCTACTCAGGCTTGGTGCGCTGCACCGTGCCGTCCGGATGCTCGGGCGGCGAGTAAATCACATAGAGACGCAACGCCTCGGTTTCCGAGGTGTTGATGACGTTGTGCTCAACGCCGGCGGGTATCACGACCACCACGCCATCGGAGAGCTCAATCTGCTTACCATTGAGAATGGCCTCGCCGTCGCCGGTCTCGACGCGGATGAACTGATCGCCGTCTTCGTGTGTTTCCATGCCGATCTCTTCGCCCGGCTCCAGTTTCATCACGACAAGCTGTATCCGTGGCCCAGTAAACAGGACCTCGCGGTAGTTTTCGTTCTCCAGGGTTTTTTTCTCGATGTTGACCGAATAGCCACTCGCGGCCGCGCTCGCGAAAACGGGCGCCATCGAAATAACCCCACCAAGGACTGCAGCTACAGTCGTAAGAGATCGCCGCAGATACGATGCAACACCCACCTGCATTTGAAGTCTCCGTAGAGCAGCTTCACTTGAAACATCGCCGTTCTTCGCCGGAATTGAGCCGTCGGCGCTGGTTATCAAGTGGGAATCGGGGCATGGAGCAATAATCTTTGATGCCGCTCTGGCTTGCCCGGCCGCATACCGCTGCTTTGTGGTTGCCTCGATCTGATCCTTGAACCGCTCGGCGCCCAAGGTCAGCTCCTGGTTCAGCGCACCCCAAGCTGCTCAAGCAAGACGAGCCTGACGTAGCCCCTAAACCGTCAGGGCGTATCGCCAGATTCGCTCTCGGCATCGGCCGCCAGGGCTGGTGCCGGATTGAACTCCCGAATGAAGATTTGCCAGCTCGCCACGAACAGCGCAGCGAGCAGCGGCCCGATCACGAAGCCGTTGATGCCGAACACGGCAAAGCCGCCCAGCGTCGACAGCAGCACCATGAAATCCGGCAATTTGGTGTCGCGCCCCACCAGGATCGGACGCAGGGTGTTGTCCACCAGACCGATCACACCGACGCCGAAGACCACCAAAATGGCACCCTGCACCCAGCCGCCGGTGGCGAACAGGTAAATGGCTACCGGCGCCCAGATCAGCCCGGCGCCGAGCAGCGGGATCAGCGACAGCAAGGCCATCACCGAGCCCCACAGCACCGCCCCGCCGATGCCGAGCAGCCAGAAGATGAGGCCGCCGAGCGCCCCCTGCACGGCGGCGACCACCAGATTGCCTTTGACCGTCGCGCGGGTGACTTCGGCGAACTTGGCGAACAGCAGGCGCTCACGCGCATCGCCCAGAGGCAGGGCACGCACCAGCAGCGCCACCAGGCGTTCGCCGTCGCGCAGCATGAAAAAGGCCAGATACAGCGCCAGAGCCAAGCTGATAAACCATTGCACTGTACCCGTCCCGAAGCGGGCAGCATTCTGCGCGAGGAACCGGCTGACGGCGATGGCGGCCCCGGAGAGCTGGTCGCGCAGGGCCCCGATGTCGAGTCCGAAACGATCCAGGAACTCCTGCACCACCGGGAACGCCGCCCGAACCCGCTCCAGGTAGCCGCCGAAGTCGAGCTCCCCGTTCTGCAGTCGCAGGTATAGGTTGGCGCCCTCCTGCAGCACCGAGCCGAGCACGAACAGGGCCGGCAGCACCGCAATCGCCATGCTGATGGCCAGCGTCGCGAGGGCGGCCAGGTTGGGTCCAAGCGGTTTGAGCAGCCGCGTGTACAGGCGGTGGAACAGCAGCGCGA
>DASULL010000089.1:0-4050 GCA_036278215.1 Gammaproteobacteria bacterium
ACGCATTGGCTCAAGCACTTCCGGCAGAAACGCCGGATCCTGCCGCTCGACTCGGACAAAAGCCTTGAGTGCAGCGCGGTAGTTGCCCTGGGCCCGCTCCAGCAAGCCCAGCTGCAGACTGGCGCGCACGCAGCCCGAATCGGTAGACAAGGCGCGCTTGAGCAACTGCACGGCACGACTGCGCTCGGAATTCTGCAGTGCCTGCTCAGCCTGCTCACAGTAAAAATGCGCGATCAGCGGCCGCATGCCAGAGACGCCCCGCCCCTCCAGCTTCAAAGCAGTCTCGATGGCCCGTTCCCAGTCCTTGCCCCGCTGATGGATCAACAGCAACTGGCGTAACGCCGGTTCGACGTAAGCATCAACCCTAATAACCTGCTCGAATAGCGATTCCGCCCGATCGAGCAGGCCAGCCTTCATATAGTCCAGCCCCAGCTCCAGCAACGCGTAAGCCCGCTGCTCACGGGTCATGGAGGGGCGGGCAATCAGATTCTGATGGATACGGATGGCCCGATCGACTTCACCGCGCCGGCGGAACAGGCTGCCCAGTGCGAGGTGGACTTCCGCGGTATCGCTGTCGACTTCCACCAAGCGGGTAAATACTTCGATCGCCTTATCCTGCTGTTCGTTCAGCAGGTAATTGAGCCCTTGCAGATAACCACTGGGCAGGCCGCCGGCCACCAACTTGCTGCGGCGGGAGCGCTCCCGCCGGCCGATCAGCCAACCGGAAAGCGCGGCAACCGGTAATAGCAGCCAGAACAGCTGCAGCATCAGGCTGTATCTCGGAGCGGCAACTTGCGCAGTTCGCTCAACTCCTTCTCCATCTGGCCGAGTCGTCGCCGCAGGCGGGCAGCTTCTCGTTTATCGCGGATCAGGACGGCGGTGGCTGCGGCAAGGCCGAGGATAGCGCCGACGACAAGAGCGAGTGTCAACGCCAGCGACAACGGCACCTCAGTGGTGCCGAGGTAATAGTCCAGCGTGACCAGGCCCGCATTCAGCAAAGCGAAACTCAGGCCAAAACCCACGACCAGCAAGACGAAGACAAGACCGATGAGGCGGCGCATAACAGCTCCTGATAAATCCAGGCATCCCGCCAGGAATTCCCTGGCCCTACACCCGGCAGCCGGCAAGGCTCGCTAGCCTTACTGTCGCCCTCGGTCGGACCAGCGGCACGTGCATGGATCTACACGATTGGAACTCATTATGGCTATATAGGCCGGTTATTTCACTAGCGCGCCACTAACCAAGGCGCCGACAGGCCAGGAAGCCGGTCGAAAGAAGCGGGGCATGGGCGAGCACCGTGCTGCTCGGCTTGGCCGGGCGGGTGCGGCGGCCTACTGAGCTAGTGCGCCGAGCGGCACAATCTCCTGGCGGCGCGCCCTAGGCGAAGATAAGGATCAGCTGTCAGCGCCGTTATTGACGCGCTCGCGCAGCTGTTTACCCGGCTTGAAATGCGGGACGTGCTTGCCCGGCAGCGCGACCGGCTCGCCGGTCTTCGGGTTGCGGCCGATACGAGGCGGCCGGTGGTGCAACGAAAAACTGCCAAAGCCACGGATCTCGATGCGCTGCCCAGTGGACAGTGCATCGCTCATCTGCTCCAGCAACGCCTTTACAGCGAGTTCGACATCCCGATGGGCAAGATGCTGTTGTTTGGCAGCGATGGCTTCGATTAGTTGGGACTTTGTCATCGTGGCCTTCCGGACCCCGCGGCATGAGCTGCTTGACAGTATCGGCGCACCATTGGTGCGCCGGAACCGGACGGCAGAGCCGCCCGGTATTCGACAGACTTACTCGCCGCGCGAGTCCATCTGCTCCTTGAGGAGGTCGCCGAGGGTGGTGGTGCCGGCGCTGCTGGCACGACCATAATCCTGCATGACCTCCTGCTCTTCCTGAACGTCGTTCGCCTTGGTCGACAGGCTGATAGTGCGGTTCTTGCGGTCGACGGCCATGAACTTGGCCTCAACCTCTTCACCGACCTTCAGCGCTTGGCGGGCATCTTCCACGCGCTCGCGGGAGATGTCGGAGACACGGATGTAGCCTTCCATGCCGTCAGCCAGTTCGATCGTAGCGCCCTTGACATCCACATCCTTGACCGTGCCCTTGAGGATGCTGCCCCGCGGGTGGTCGGCCAGCCAGGAGCTGAACGGGTCCTGCTCCATCTGCTTGATGCCCAGGGAAATACGCTCGCGCTCCGGATCGACCGACAGCACGACGGCCTCGACTTCGTCGCCCTTCTTGTAGTTACGAACGGCTTCTTCACCAGTGTCGTCCCAGGACAGGTCGGACAGATGCACCAGACCGTCGATGCCACCCTCCAGGCCGACGAAAATACCGAAGTCGGTGATCGACTTGATGGTACCGGAGACCTTGTCGTTCTTGTTGTGGGTAGCTGCAAACAGCTCCCACGGGTTCGCCTGGCACTGCTTCATGCCAAGCGAAATACGACGACGCTCCTCGTCGATGTCGAGCACCATGACCTCGACCTCGTCGCCCACCTGGACAACCTTAGCCGGGTTGACGTTCTTGTTGGTCCAGTCCATCTCGGAGACGTGCACCAGGCCTTCGACGCCCTCTTCGATCTCGACGAAGGCACCGTAATCGGTGATGTTGGTGACGCGGCCCATGACCCGGGTGTTCTCCGGGTAACGGCGCGCGATTGCCTCCCACGGATCCTCGCCCAGCTGCTTGAGGCCGAGCGATACGCGGTTGCGCTCGCGATCGAACTTCAGCACCTTGACGTCGATCTCGTCGCCGACATTGACCACTTCGGATGGATGCTTGACGCGCTTCCACGCCATGTCGGTGATGTGCAGCAGACCGTCGATGCCGCCCAGGTCGACGAACGCACCGTAGTCGGTGAGATTCTTGACGATACCCTTGAGGGTCTGGCCTTCCGCCAGCTTCTCCAGCAGCTGCTCGCGCTCGGCGCTGTACTCTTCTTCCACCACGGCGCGGCGGGAGACGACCACGTTGTTGCGCTTCTGGTCCAGCTTGATCAGCTTGAACTCGAGGTCCTTGCCTTCCAGATAGGTGGTGTCGCGCACCGGCCGCACATCGACCAGCGAACCCGGCAGGAACGCGCGGACATGCTTGAGGTCGACGGTGAAGCCGCCCTTGACCTTGCCGCTGATGATGCCGGTAACGGTCTCGTTCTTCTCGTAGGCATCTTCCAGGAATTTCCACGCATGAGCGCGCTTGGCCTTTTCGCGGGACAGCCGCGTCTCGCCAAAGCCGTCTTCCACCGCGTCCAGCGCAACCTCGACTTCGTCGCCCACCTGGACTTCGAGTTCGCCGTCCTCATCGAGGAACTGGTCGCGCGGGATGACCGCCTCAGACTTCAATCCCGCATTGACGATAACAGCCTCGCCGTCGATCGCCACCACCTTGCCCATCACAATAGCGCCGGGGCGCATGTTGGTGCCGGCCAGGCTCTGCTCAAAGAGTTCCGCGAAACTTTCGCTCATGTGTGAATAAATCCCAGGCTGTTGCCAGCCGTGAAGGTTGAGAGTTGACCATGAAAGGCGCTTCGGGCCCATTACCCGCTACGCCTTTCCCCTATCTTCGGCCGAGCCGCTCGTCGACGATCCGACTTACCTGCTCGACCACCGCATCGATACCTATACCGGTAGTATCCACCGTTACCGCATCGGCCGCCGGCCTCAAGGGAGCGACCGCCCGGGTTGCGTCGCGCTGATCGCGCTCGGCAATATCCCGTAAAAGGGCAGAGAGGTTACCATCGGCCCCCTGCTCATTCAACTGCTTATAGCGCCGGCGGGCGCGTTCGTCCACGCTGGCGGTAAGAAAAATCTTGACTGCGGCGTCCGGAAAAATACTAGTCCCCATGTCCCGCCCGTCAGCCACTAGGCCCGGCGGTTGGCGAAACGCCCGCTGGCGATCCAGCAGCGCCGCCCGCACAGCGGGGATAGCCGCCACCCGCGAAGCGGCACTGCCGGCAGTCTCGCTGCGGATCAGCGTGGACACGTCGTCGCCGGCAAGCAGTACGCTCTGCTCCCGGCCTTGATTGACGACGAAAGCCACCGGAAGTTCCCGCGC
>DASULL010000090.1:0-2775 GCA_036278215.1 Gammaproteobacteria bacterium
CGGTGAGCGGCCAGCCGCTCGGCCACTCTAATTCGGTCGATGCTGTGAACCCAGTCAAAGCGCTGTGCGATGCTTTTTGCTTTATTGGCCTGAATCGGGCCGATGAAGTGCCACTCGATCGCTATGTCGGCAAGCTCGGTCTGCTTGTCGACAGCTTCCTGCAGATAGCTCTCGCCGAAGGCGCGCTGGCCGCTGCGAAACGCGGCCTCGATCGCCGCGGCGGGCTGCATCTTGCTGACTGCCAGCAGCTGGACGCTGCCGGTATCGCGGCCGAAGCGTCGCTCTGCCGTAATGATGCGGTGCCGCACCATGGCCAGTGACTGACTGAACAGGGTTGAGTTGCCTGACATCAAGGGATCGCTGTAGGTTGTCGATGATCGCCTGCGTGCCTTGCTGCAGCCTATCCAAGCCGGTTGCTGCACGACCGGCTTGGATAGGCTCCAAGAACAATACTTAGAGCCGTGTTGCTATAGGCTCTCAATAATAAACACGCCTGCTCAGGGGGTTGCATGGATATCGCTGATCTGCTGGCTTTCAGCGTCAAGAACAACGCGTCCGATCTGCATTTGTCCGCCGGCCTGCCGCCGATGATCCGCGTCGATGGCGACGTGCGCCGTATCAACGTGCCCCCGCTCGATCACAAGCAGGTGCATAGTCTCGTCTACGACATCATGAACGACAAGCAGCGCAAGGACTATGAAGAGTTCCTGGAAACCGACTTCTCGTTCGAAATCCCTGGCCTTGCCCGCTTCCGTGTCAACGCCTTCAACCAGAACCGGGGCGCGGGCGCGGTCTTTCGGACCATCCCATCGACCGTGCTGTCGCTGGAAGATCTGAAGGCGCCGCAGGTATTCAAGGAGATCTCCGACAACCCGCGTGGCCTGGTGCTGGTGACCGGCCCGACCGGCTCGGGTAAGTCGACCACGCTGGCGGCCATGGTCAATTATAAGAACGAGAACTACTACGAGCACATTCTCACGGTCGAAGACCCGATCGAGTTCGTCCACGAGTCGAAGAAGTCGCTGATCAACCAGCGCGAGGTGCACCGCGACACCCTGGGCTTCAACGAAGCACTGCGCTCGGCGCTGCGTGAAGACCCGGACGTGATTCTGGTCGGTGAAATGCGCGACCTGGAAACCATCCGGCTGGCGCTGACCGCCGCCGAAACCGGTCACCTGGTGTTCGGTACCCTGCACACCACCTCGGCGGCTAAGACCATCGACCGTATCATCGACGTGTTCCCGGCGGCGGAGAAGTCGATGGTGCGCTCCATGCTGTCGGAATCGCTGCGGGCGGTCATCTCGCAGACGCTGCTGAAGAAGGTCGGCGGCGGCCGGGTGGCGGCCCACGAGATCATGATCGGCACGCCTGCCATTCGTAACCTCATTCGCGAAGACAAGGTTGCGCAGATGTACTCGGCCATCCAGACCGGCCAGCAGGTCGGCATGCAGACGCTGGACCAGTGCTTGCAGAACCTGGTCCGTCAGGGGCTGGTGAGCAAGCAGGAAGCACAAAAGCGGGCGGTCAGCAGAGAGCTGTTCAGCTGACACCGGCACGGGCCGCTGCATAGTTCTGGGGGGAACCATGGATTTCAACGCGCTACTGCAACTGATGGTGGAGAAGAAAGGCTCCGACCTGTTCATCACCGCCGGCATGCCGCCGTCGATGAAGATCGCCGGCCGGCTGACGCCGATCACCAAAACCAGCCTGACGCCCGAGCAGGCACGCCAAGTGGTGCTATCGGTGATGGCGCCCGCCCAGCGCGAGGAGTTCGAGCGTACCCGCGAGTGCAACTTCGCCATCAGCGCCGGCGGTATCGGCCGTTTTCGCGTCAGCGCCTTTTACCAGCGCAATTATGCCGGCATGGTGCTGCGTCGGATCGAGACCTACATCCCGTCGGTCGACGAGCTCAGGCTGCCGCCGGTGATCAAGGATCTGGCCATGACCAAGCGCGGTCTGATCCTCTTCGTCGGCGCCACCGGCACCGGTAAATCGACCTCGCTGGCGGCGATGATCGGCTATCGCAACCAGAACAGCAGCGGTCATATCATCACCATCGAAGACCCGATCGAGTTCGTCCACCAGCACGCTGGCTGCATCGTTACCCAGCGCGAGGTCGGTATCGATACGGAATCATTCGAAATCGCCCTGCGCAACACCCTGCGGCAGGCGCCGGACGTGATTCTGATCGGCGAGATCCGCACCCGCGAAACCATGGACTACGCCATCGCCTTCGCCGAAACCGGCCATCTGTGCCTGGCGACGCTGCACGCCAACAACGCCAACCAGGCGATGGATCGCATCGTCAACTTCTTCCCACCGGAGCGGCATAACCAGCTGTTCATGGACCTCTCGCTCAACCTGCGGGCGGTCATTGCCCAGCAGCTGATCCCGACCCCCGATGGCCGCGGCCGGGTGCCAGCAGTCGAGGTGCTGATCGGCACGCCGCTGATTCAGGACAAGATCCGGGAGGGTGCGGTGCATGAGATCAAGGAAATCATGAAGCGCTCGCGCGAGCAGCACATGCAGACCTTCGACCAGCATCTGTACGAGCTGTACGCCGCCGGCCAGATCACCTACGAGGATGCGCTGCGCTACGCCGATTCCGCCAACGAAGTCCGGCTGATGGCCAAGCTCAACGCCGACGACAACCTGGAGCGCATGGAAAGCGCTACCGACGGGTTGAGTCTGCTGGACGATGGCGAGTCGAAAGGACCGCGGCGGATCTGAGCGGGGAGTGGAGATCACCACAGAGGCGCAGAGGAAGGCGGGAGA
>DASULL010000091.1:0-4162 GCA_036278215.1 Gammaproteobacteria bacterium
TCGCAGCCGGCCGCCAGCGCCGCCAGAGCACGCTCCGGAAAGTCGCCGATACAACAGGCCGCCTGCATGCCCAGGTCGTCGCTGAACACCGCTCCTTGGAAACCGAGGCGGTTGCGCAGCACCTCCTCCACCCACACCCGCGAGAAACTCGCTGGCTGGGAATCGATCGCCGGATAGATGATATGCGCGGTCATCATGGCGGCAATGCCGCCCTGGATCATCCGCTCAAAGGGCACCATGTCCTCCGCCTGGAGATCCGCCCACGGACGCTCATCGCGTGGCAGCTCCAAATGGGAGTCGGGCGCGATCGAGCCGTGTCCGGGAAAGTGCTTGCCGGTGGCCGCCATACCGGCACGGCGCATGCCGTGCACGTATGCCTGCGCCAGTTCGGCAGCTGCCGTCGGCTCGGCATGGAATGCCCGATCGCCGATTATCTGGCTGACTCCGCGGCCAAGATCGAGCACCGGCGCGAAGCTCAGATCGACGCCGACAGCACGCTGCTCCGCTGCCATCAGCCAGCCCAGAGTCTCGGCCAGGGCGCGAGCCTGTTGCGGATCGCGATCATAGATAGGCGCCAGCACGCCCGGCGGCGGCAGTCGGGTGAACTCGCTCCTGAAGCGCTGCACCCTACCGCCTTCCTGATCCACCGCTACCAGCAACTGCGGCTGGCGCAGCGCGTGGATTTGCCGGATCAGCTCCTGCAGCTGGGCGACATCGTGAAAGTTGCGACTAAACAGAATGACGCCGCCGGCCTGCGGATGCCGTAAAAACTCACGCTCCTCGGCGCTGAGCTCATAGCCGCCAATGCCGAGCATGATCTGCCCCAGGGACATAGACCTTCCTCTTTATTCGTGAATGAAAACCGGCGTGCGCGGAGGAACTAGATCGAACAGCTCGATCAACTCCATGTTCCGCATACGGATGCAACCGGCCGATCCCGGCTCGCCCATGGGCTCGGAATCGGGACAGCCGTGGATATAGACGTAGCGGCGCATGGTGTCTCGGTTGCCCAGCCGGTTGAATCCCACTTCCAACCCGCTCAGCCAGAGAATCCGGGTCAAAATCCAATCGCGCTGCGGATAGGCGCGACCAAGCGCGGCATCGTAGATCTCACCGGTCGACCGCCGCCCGACGAATACTGCGCCTGCCGGTGCACCGGCGCCGATCTTGGCTCGCACGATATGCCAGCCGCGCGGGGTGCAGTAACTGCCACTGAGTTCGCCGGGGCCGTTAGCGGCACTGGAAATACGGTACTCCGCCTGGGCGTTGCTGCCACGACGCAGCCACAGCCGCTGGCTGGCGAGCTCGATTTCCAGCCAAGGTTCGCCACCGGCGATCACCCCCGCCTGCTGCGCCTGCCGATCGAAGCTCATCGGCCCCACTCGCGGTACGGATGCCGGCTCAGGCTGGCATTGAAATAGCGCGGATCGGTGCTGACTTCCTCACCCAGCCATGGCGGTCGCTCGAAGACCTCGTCGGCGCTGGTAAGCTCGATTTCCGCCAGCACCAAACCGGCATTGACGCCTTGAAAAACATCGATCTCCCAGACATGCCGGCCGTAGCGCACCTGATACCGCCGCTTCTCAATAGGCGGTTGCCGGCAAAGGTGAGCCAGCATGTCGACAGCATCGGCAACGGGAATGGGATACTCGAACTCACGGCGAATGATGCCGTCGGCATCGCCCTTGATCGTCAGCCAAGCCGCATCGCCGGCAACCCGCACGCGAACCGCGATACTGGTGTCACCCTGCAGATAGCCCTGCCTGTATTCGCAACCCTGATCCGCCTCCTGCCGCCAGTCGTCGCTGCAGAGCAGAAATTTGCGCTCGATCTCGATCCCCATGCGCCCTCCTAATCGTACGCCGATGGTAACCTAGAGCGTGCCCGACAAATAGCGACCGCTCCGACCTGCCCGGCAAGCAACCAAACGACTGCAAAGGGAATCGCATGCGTAGCAAACGCCTTGTCATCGGAACGTTACTGACCATCCTCGCCCTGGCCGCCTGCAGCAGCAGTGCCCTGCCGCTCGGCGGTATCGTCCTGCCGGACGGCTTCCACATCGACGTCTACGCTACCGATCTGCCCGATGCCCGCTCGCTCGCCCTCGGCGATCAGGGCACGGTGTTCGTCAGCACGCGCCAGCGCGGCAGCATCTACGCCCTGCGTGGCGACAACAGCCAGCAGCGAGCAAGCAAGAAATACGTCATCGCCAAAGACCTCAACACGCCTAACGGCATCGCTTTTCACAAAGGGGATCTGTACGTTGCTACCCGCGAGCAGATCCTGCGCTTTACCGGCATCGAGAACCGGCTAGCCAATCCGCCCAAAGCGGAAGTGATCGCCACCGGCTTTCCGAGCGATCGCTCGCACGGCTGGCGCTATCTCGGCATCGGTCCGGATGACATGCTCTATGTCTCTATCGGCGCGCCCTGCAACATCTGCGATCGCCAGGGCTATGCCAACATCGTTCGACTCAAACTGGATGGCAGCGGGCGCGAAGTATTCGCCCAGGGGGTGCGCAACAGTGTCGGTTTCGCCTGGCAGCCGCAAACCGGCGAGTTCTGGTTCACCGATAACGGCCGCGACATGCTGGGCGACGACTCACCGCCGGATGAGCTCAACCACGCCGCCAAAGCGGGCATGCACTTTGGCTATCCGTACTGCCACGGCAACGGCATTCCGGACCCGGAATTCGGTCCTGGTCGCGACTGCGGCCGCTACACGCCGCCTGCGCAGGCGCTGGGCGCCCACGTTGCTGCTCTGGGCATGCGCTTTTATACCGGCGACATGTTTCCACAACAGTACCGAGGCGACATCTTCATCGCCGAGCACGGCTCCTGGAACCGCAGCGAGAAGGTCGGCTACCGGATTACCCGGGTAAAACTGGACGAACAGAACAAGGCCACGCTTTATGAGCCGTTCGCCACCGGCTGGCTGCAGGGCCAACAAGCCTGGGGGCGGCCGGTCGACCTGCTGGTGATGCCAGACGGTGCTTTGCTGGTATCGGACGACTACGCCGGCGTGGTTTACCGTTTCAGCTATCGGAAAGACAACAGATGACGCCCATCGAACTGACGGCAACGCTACATCGGCTGATCCCGCTGACTCATGCCATGGCGGTTGAGGTAACGGTGCTAGGCGCCGAAGAACTGGTGCTGACCGCTCCTCTTACCGCCAACCACAACCACGCCGGCAGTGCCTTTGCCGGCAGCCTTGCCTCGCTGGCGAGCATCGCCGGCTGGGCTTTTCTCCACCAACTGGCAGAGCGCGAAGGACTCGCCGCCGAGCTGCTGCTGGCCGATAGCCGCATCCGCTATCGGCAGCCGATCTACGAGAACCTGAGGGCGCAACTGCGTGTCACTGCCACGGAGCAGCAGCGCTTTCTGGCAAGCCTCAAGCGGGGCTACAAGGCAAGGTTGCGCCTGACCATCGGCCTGCCGGACCTGGAGCGGCCGGCAGCCCAGTTCGAAGGTCTTTATGTCGCCGTACCCGCCAGCTCAGCCGTGCCCACAGCCGCACCGGACTGATAGACTACGCCGCACTCATTCACCCTGGATATTTTTTATAAGGACTGCCCGCGATGAAACGCCTTGTACTCGTGCGCCACGGCCAGAGCACCTGGAATCGGGAAAACCGCTTCACCGGCTGGGTGGATGTCGACGTCACCGAGCAAGGGCGGGAAGAGGCGAAGGCGGCCGGACAGTTGCTGAAGGCGCACGGCTTCCGCTTCGATTACGCTTTCACTTCGGTACTGAAGCGCGCCATCCGCACCTGCTGGATCATTCTCGATGAGCTCGACCAGATGTGGATTCCGGTTACCAAGGACTGGCGCCTGAACGAGCGCCACTATGGTGCCCTGACCGGCCTCAACAAAGCAGAAACGGCCGACAAGTACGGCGCTGAGCAGGTCCACATCTGGCGGCGCAGCTATGCCACCCCGCCGCCGGCGCTGGAGCTCGACGATCCCCGCCACCCCAGTCACGATCCGCGCTACAGCACGCTGCGGCCTGATGAGTTGCCGGCGACCGAATCGCTGGCCACTACCCTGGAACGGGTCCTGCCTTACTGGGAGCAAGTGATCGCGCCGAAGCTGAAAGAGGTCGACACTATGCTGATCGCCGCTCATGGCAACAGTCTGCGCGCCCTCATCAAGCACCTGGAT
>DASULL010000092.1:0-5476 GCA_036278215.1 Gammaproteobacteria bacterium
GGCCCGCTTCGCCGACGGCACCGGCGCCGAGATCCCGCGCTGGCTGCGCAAGCGGATGGAAGCTTACGGCGACGACCGCGAGTCGATCCGCGCCTTCGGCTTGGAGGTAGTGACGGAACTGTGCCAGCGGCTACTGGACGCCGGCGCGCCGGGGCTGCACTTCTACACCATGAACCAGGCAGCCCTTACCGAGGAAATCTGGCGGCGCCTCGGCCTGACCGAGCGCGCCGCCCAGCAGTAAGGCCACGACCGACTATGCGCAACGCCGACCTGATCCGCCGCGATCTGAATGTGCTCTGGCACCCCTGCAGCCAGATGAAGGACCACGAGTGGCTGCCGCTGATCCCGATCCGACGTGGTGACGGTGTCTGGCTGGAGGACTTCGACGGCAAGCGCTATCTCGACGCCGTCAGCTCCTGGTGGGTCAACCTGTTCGGTCACAGCAACTCGCATATCAATGCTGCGTTGCGCGAGCAGCTCGACCAGCTGGAACACGTCATCCTCGCCGGCTTCTCCCACGAGCCGGCGGTGGCGCTGGCGGAAAAGCTGGTCGAAATCACCCCGGCCGGACTGAGTCGCTGCTTCTACACCGACAACGGCTCGGCCGCGGTCGAGGTGGCGCTGAAAATGAGCTACCACTACTGGCGCAACAGCGGCCAAGGCGGCAAGCACAAGTTCATCACCCTTGCCAACAGCTACCACGGCGAAACTCTGGGTGCCCTGGCGGTGGGCGATGTTGCCCTGTACAAGGAAACGTACAAGCCGCTGCTGATGGAGACCATCACCGTGCCGTCGCCGGATTGCTGGGAGCGCGAGCCGGGGATCGACTGGGAAGCGCATTCGCGCGCCATGTTCGCCCACATGGAACGGGCGCTGGCGGCGCACGCCCATGAGGTGGCGGCGGTGATCGTCGAGCCGCTGGTGCAGTGCGCCGGCGGCATGCGCATGTACCACCCGGTGTACCTGTCACTGCTGCGCGAGGCCTGCGACCGCCACGGCGTGCACCTGATCGCCGACGAGATCGCGGTCGGCTTCGGCCGGACCGGCACCATGTTCGCCTGCGAACAGGCCGGTATTCGGCCCGATTTTATGTGTCTGTCGAAGGGGCTGACCGGCGGCTACCTGCCGCTGGCCGCGGTGCTGACCACGGAGGATGTCTACCAGGCTTTCTACGACGACTACCAGCGCCTCACCGCCTTTCTCCACTCGCACAGCTATACCGGCAACGCCCTCGCCTGCCGTGCCGCGCTGGCGACCCTGGAGCTGTTCCAGGCAACGCCGGTGCTGGAGCGCAACCGGGAGCTGGCAGCACTGATGTACCAGTCGGTTCAGTCTCTGGAGGGGCACCCGAACGTCGGTGAAATTCGCCAAATGGGGATGATTCTCGCCATCGAGCTGGTGCAGCAGCGACCGAAGACGCCGTTCGACTGGCGCGAGCGGCGCGGCCTGCGGGTTTATCAGCACGCCCTCAGTCGCGGCGTGCTGCTGCGACCGCTCGGCAACGTGGTCTATTTCATGCCGCCGTACGTCATCTCCGAACCGGAAATCGCCTTGCTTGGTGACGTTGCCCGCGAGGGCATAGAACTCGCCGTGCGCGATTGAGCCAGCCGATGTCGGGACCGCGCTTCTTCGTTCCCCTGCCGCTGGCAGCCGGTCTGGAGCTGGATCTGCCAGCCGATGCCGCCAATCATTTGCGGGTGCTGCGACTGCAGCCCGGCCAGCGGCTGAGCGTTTTCAATGGCGAAGGCGGCGAATATGCCGCTGAGCTGGTGCTGCTGGAGCGACGGCGGGCGCTGGTCCGACTCGACGAGCATCGGCCGCGCGAAGCGGAATCGCCGCTGGCGATTACCCTGCTCCAGGGTATTTCCAAGGGCGAGCGGATGGATTTCACCATCCAGAAGGCCGTGGAGCTGGGAGTCAGCGCGATCCTGCCGGTCTTCACCGAGCGCTCGGTGGTGCAACTGGACGGCGAGCGGCTGGAAAAGCGCCAGCAGCATTGGCGCGGCGTGGCAACGGCCGCCTGCGAGCAGTGCGGCCGTAATCAGGTCCCGGCGATTCTGCCGGCTGCCCCCTTGCAACAGGCCTGGGCGCTGGCGACTGCCGATCAGCGGATCGTGCTGGACCCTGTTGGCGACCGGCGGCTGCGAGATATCCCGGCGGCAGGATCGCTGGCGCTGCTGATCGGCCCGGAGGGCGGCCTGACTGCAGCGGAAGTGGCCGCCGCAGCCGAGCGGGGTTTCAGCCGGCTACAACTGGGACCGCGGATCTTGCGGACAGAGACCGCCGGAATCGCCGCGCTGGCAGCGCTCCAGGCGTTGCACGGCGACCTTTGAGCGGCAGCTGCAGGCTAATCGGAAATCGGGCTTCAAATCGGCAGTACGGCCCAGAGCCCCGCTTCCAACGCCTCCACATCCGGAACCATCATCCGCTTGCCATTGAGCAGCAAGTCGGCGGCAATCCGCCGCCGTGGCGGCGCATCCGCCGCGATCGGCGCCACCGTCTCCGGCAATACCGTAACCAACCGCGGGATCTGCCGGGTCAGCAAGCCATAAAACTGGAAGCCGAGGGTGGCATCCAACGTCTTGATGATGGCCACCCGACTGTTGCTGGATGGCACCGGCGCTATGCCGCCGCTGATGAAAGCCTCGACCGACACCAGCGGAACGTGCTGCCCGCGCCAGGGCACCATTCCAAGCAACCAAGTCGGAGCGTTGGCTGGTGCGGGGTCGGGCTCAATATAAGGCACTACTTCCGCGATGATGCTGCTAGGCAACAGCATCAACTCCTGCTCCAGCGGCACAACCATACTTCTGATACCGGCGGTGATGCCCGCACTGCCCTGCGCCATAGGTCGCTCTCCGCTCAGGCTGTTCTGATACTTGCGACCGGCACGGTCGCGGCTAAATGCTCGGCCAGCATGCCCGCCAACTGCTCCGGCGTGCCGTCCCGGGTTACCGCGCCAGTCGCCCGGGCACAGTTAGGCATGCTGTCGCAGGCACAGCTGGCGGCGTCCTGGGCCCAAACCATGCCGCCAGCGCGCACAATGGCAACGCTGCCTCTGGCGCCGTCGTCACCCATACCGCTGAACACAATCGCCCCGCTGCGGCGGCCAAAGCGGTGCGCCACTTCCTCCATCAATCGGTCGATCGCTGGCAGATAAGTATGCCGCTCGCTATCCCGCTGCAGCCGGATGCGGCCGGCGGCGTCGATCCGCAGCCGCTCCAGCACCGGCGCCACGTACACCCGGCCGCTTTCGAGCAGAGCGCCGTCGCTGGCCGGCACAACCTTGAAAGCGGTCGCCCGGCTCAGCTGCCCTGCCATGACATCGACGAAGCCGTCGCCGATATGCTGGCCGATGATCAACGCGGTAGCCGGCGGCGGCGCCGGCATGGCGCAAAGAAACCGCTTGAGCGCTTCCGGCCCGCCGAAGGAGGCCCCCAGCACCCAGCAGCGCAGCGCAGCCGCCTGATCGGGCACCGGCTCGGCAAGACTCAGGCCGGCTGCATCTTCGCTGGCGCGAGTGGCAACGGCATCTTCGATCTTGCCGATCAGGCGCTGCAGCCAGGCGTCATCGTCGGCGGGAATCTGCCCGTCGTGAAAGACGATCGGCAGCGCGACCCGCTCCAGCAGAGCGTCGAGCTGAACGAACTCCGCTTCCTCCGCCTGCTCCAGGTCTAGCAATAAGGCGTCGACATGGCCCTGGTTCCAACGCAAGCCATTGGCGAACTGGGCGAGACTCTCGTCCACCACGATGCGCAGGCCGCGCCGCTCCAGCGCTGCACGCAGATCATCCGACGCCGCCCGGCTCGACCGCAGCAAAGCTAGCGACAGCGCGACCACTCCGTTAGACTTCGACACCCGTCTCCTCCAGCACCTCCTGCAGGTTAGCCAGCAGCTCGGCCTCCTGGTACGGCTTGCCGAGATAACGGTTCACGCCGATTTCGAAGGCGCGCTCGCGATGCTTCTCGCTGGTGCGGGAAGTAATCATGATGATCGGCACATGCCGCAGGCGCTCGTCGTTGCGCATGTGGGTTGCCAGCTCGTAGCCGTCCATGCGCGGCATCTCGATATCCAACAGCATGGCGTCGGGGATGGTCTCCTGCAGCCGGGCGACTGCATCGACGCCGTCCTTGGCGGTGACCACCGCCATACCGCCGCGCTCCAGCAACCGTGTCGCCACCTTGCGCATGGTGATCGAGTCGTCGACCACCATGACCGTAATCTTCTGTCTGCCGTCCGCATCCAGCGGTGCCACCACCGAAGCGGGCTCCTGCTCGATCGGAGCGGTGATATGCAGGCGCACCAGGCTGCTCACGTCGAGGATAAGCACCACCCGGCCGTCGGCAAGTATGGTGGCACCGTAGATCCCCGGCACCATGCTGATCTGCGGACCGACCGACTTCACCACGATCTCGCGGTTCCCGAGCAGCGTATCGACCTGGATCGCCAGGCGATGATCGCCGGTCTGCACCAGGATGATAGGAGCCCGGCCACCACGGCCGGGCAGTTGCGGTTCACCGATGCCAAGCAGGCTGCTGAGCCCGCGCACCTCATAGCGTTGACCGGCGTAGTCATAGTACGACGCCTGCGGATTGGCGAAGCAGCGCTCCAGCTCTTCGTGCGTCATCCGTACCACGCCTTCGATGCTGGTAAGCGGGATCGCGTATACATCCTCGCCGACCTGGCAGAGCAGCGCCTGGTTGATAGCCAGGGTAAACGGCAAGCGGATGGTAAAGGTGGTGCCGGTCGCGACGCTCGACTCAATCTCCAGCGCGCCACCCAGCTGCTTGATCTCGGAGGTGACGACGTCCATACCGACGCCGCGGCCGGCAATCTGGGTTACTTTTTCCGAGGTGCTGAAACCGGCCTCAAGGATAAACTGCATGACTTCACGGTCGCTGAGCGGCGCGTCGGCCGGCATCAGACCCTGAGCGATGGCCTTGCGGCGGACCGCCTCCAGAGGAATGCCGCCGCCGTCATCGCTAACCCGGATTACCACATCCGCGCCTTCGCGCGACAGCGCGACGGTGATCGTCCCTTCTTCCGATTTGCCGGCAGCGCGACGAACCTCGGGCTCTTCCACGCCATGCGCGACCGCGTTGCGCAGCATGTGCTCCAGCGGCGCAGTAACCCGCTCCAGCACTGTCCGGTCCATCTCGCCGCGGGCGCCGAGCACCTTGAGCTGCGCCTTCTTGCCGAGCTCGTGACAGGTCTGCCGGACAATCCGCCGCATCCGCGGCACCAGGTTGGCGAACGGCACCATGCGGGTCCGCATCAGGCCATCCTGCAACTCGGTGTTGACCCGCGACTGCTGCAGCAACAGCGTTTCCGACTCGCGAGTGAGGTTGTCGAGCAGGTTCTGGATACTGACCAAGTCGTTGGTCGATTCCGACAGAGCGCGCGACAGCTCTTGCATGCGGGAGAAGCGGTCCAGCTCGAGCGGATCGAAGTCTTCGGGGCCAGCGTCCGCCCCAGC
>DASULL010000093.1:0-2149 GCA_036278215.1 Gammaproteobacteria bacterium
GTAATCGAGGTAGCGACGATAGACGAAGGGCCGCAGCGTCTCCAGCAGCTGAGCACCGCGAACCCGGTCTCCCGCGATCACCCGCGCCTTCACCATGGCATAGCGTTCCCACTCCCGCCCCTGGCTCTGGTAGTAGGTTTCCAGCGCATTGAAGCTCATGGCCAGCGGACCACTGTTGCCGTAGGGGCGCAGCCGCATGTCGACCCGAAACACAAACCCCTCGGCCGTCGGCGCATCCAATGCGGCAATCAGCTGCCGGCCCAGCGTGGTAAAGAATTCCTCGTTACTCTTGCTGCGCTCGCCATCGGTGCTACCGGTCTCAGGGAAGGCGAAGATCAGGTCGATGTCGGAGGAGAAATTCAGCTCCTCGCCACCCAGCTTGCCCATGCCGAGCACCACCAACTGCTGCGGCTCGCCGAGCTGATTGCGCGGTATCCCCCAGGCCTTCGATAACCAAGCGTACAGGCGGGTCAGAGCGGCCTCGGTGCAGGCCCCGGCCAGTGCCGACAGATCGGCCAGCGTTTCCTGCAGCGACGCCCAGCCAGCCAGGTCGCGCCAAGCGATACGCACCATTTCATGGCGACGGAAACGCCGCAGTTCGCGGCTGAGGGCATCGGCGTCGGCGACAGCGTGCAGGCAGGCTTCCAAGCGCTCCCGCACGCCGCCGGGCTGGTCCGGCTGGATCAGCAGATCCTGTCCTTCCAGGGCTGGCAACAAGGCCGGCTCGCGCAAGCAGCAGCGGACAACGAATTCGCTTACCGCAAAAACGCGCGGCAGCGACTGCCGCACGGCTGCCGACAATGGCTGTCCGACCTGCTGGAGATACTCCTCGGCCCACTCCCGAGCCTGGGAGCGGAGCGGATCAGGCAGCTCTGCGAGGGCTTGATCGAGATCGGACATGGCAGGACACCGCGCATCGAAGGCCTACAGATTAGCACTTGGCTGCCAACCAGATAGGGGGCGGTCGAAAAAATGCGGGCGGCACAGCCGCCGCCCGGGCATGAGCAGTCCGAGCCGGCCCCTAGAGCGGCGTCAGCGGGCCAAGCAGCTTGCCCGGGTTCATGATGTTATGAGGGTCGAGCGCCTGCTTGATGGTCCGCATCAGCTCGATCCCGGCGCCGTGCTCCAGTTCCAGGAATTCCATCTTGCCCAGACCGATTCCGTGTTCGCCAGTGCAAGTGCCGCCAAGCTCCAGCGCCTTGGTTACCAGCAGGCGGTTCAGCCGCTCGGCCTCGGCGATTTCCTCCGGCCGGCTCCGATCGACTACCAAAGCCATGTGGAAATTACCGTCGCCAACGTGGCCGAGAATCGGCGCCGGCAGAAAGCTTTGATCGGCTTCGGCACGGATGAAGGTGATCACTTCGGTCAGGCGGGAGAGCGGGACGCATACATCGGTAGCCCAGTTCTCGCAGCCGGGGCGCAGGGCTTTACACGCATAGGCGGCATCGTGGCGGGCCTGCCAGAGCCGGCTGCGCTCTTCCTCGCGGTCGGACCAGCGGAAATCATTGCCGCCGTTGTGCAACGCCAGCTCTTGCACGGTTGCGGCCTGCTCCGCCACCCCCTGGATGCTGCCATGGAACTCCAGGAAGAGGGTGTTCTTCTCTGGCAGCTCCAGCTTGGAATAGCGGTTTACCGCCGCGACCATGACATCGTCCAACAACTCGACCCGGGCGATCGGGATCCCCATCTGGATCGTTCCTATGGCCGTATCCACCGCCCCTTTCAGGCTATCGAAAGCACAGACCGCAAAGGCCGTAGCCTCGGGCCGGCCGTGCAGCCGCAGCGTGACTTCGGTAATGATGCCAAGCGTGCCTTCGGAGCCGACGAACAACCGGGTCAGATCGTAGCCGGCAGCGGACTTGCGCGCGCGTGTGCCGGTGCGAATAACCCGGCCATCGGCCAGCACCACTGTCAACGCCAGCACGTTCTCCCGCATCGCGCCATAGCGCACCGTCGTAGTCCCGGAGGCGCGGGTGGCGCACATTCCGCCGAGGGTGGCGTCGGCGCCCGGATCGACCGGAAAGAACAAACCGGTATCGCGGAGATACTCGTTGAGCTGCTTGCGCCGCACACCGGCCTGGACGGTGACATCCAGGTCTTCCGGGCTGACTCGCAGAATGGCATCCATCCTGCTCAGGTCCACCGAGAT
>DASULL010000094.1:0-9243 GCA_036278215.1 Gammaproteobacteria bacterium
GGCGCAGTTCGTGCCGACCGGTCATGACCACCGACACCATACCGCCGCCAGCCTCGCCGGTTACTTCCATGTTGGCGATTTCTTCCTGCGCCCGCTGCATTTCCTGTTGCAGCTTTTGCGCCTGTTTCATCAGGTTGCCCAAACCACCTTTCATGGTTGCTTCCTCATCCCGGCCCTGCGGGCCATCCTAGTTGATCGGTTCAATCGAGTTCGGCACCAGCTCCGCCGCAAACGTCTCACGCATAGCAGCGACATTGGGATCTCGCTCGATCGTTTCCACAGCCTGGCGCTGCCGGTCCACCCGCTCCTGCTCGGCCCGCTCCGCCGGCGTCTCTCGCTTCGGCTCGGCCAGCTCGATCTCGAGCTTCAGCGGTGTGCCGAAGTGCTCCGCCAAGGCCGCCTCCAGCCGCTGCAAGATGGAGTCGCTGCGCATATGCGCGAAGCTCGGCGCCAGCCGCAGCGTGATCTTGTCGCCGTTGCGGCCGCCCCAGTCGCAGTGCATGGCCAACTGGCGCGCCATCCCGTTGAGATCGAGCTGTTCCGCCAGCCGGCTCCATTCCGGATTATCGCTCCCACCCGGCGCGGGCCGCTTGCGGCCGCCAGCCGGCGCTGCCGCGGCTGGTTGCGGGGCGGGCGCCGCCCCCTTGGGGGCCGCCGGGCTGGAGGTCAATGCCGACCCGGCCTGGCTGGCCGGCGCCTGCCGCGCTGGCATCGGCGGGGCGGCGACGCTGGTCAGATCCACCGGACGGAACGCCAGCATCCGCAACAAAGTCATTTCGAAGCCGGTGCGCGGATCGGGCGCCAGCGGCAGATCGCGGCGGCCGGTCAGCGCGATCTGGTAAAACAGTTGCGTGTCTTCCGCGGTCAGCCGCTGGGCCAGCGCCTCAAGCCGCGGCCGGCCCGGAGTATCTTCCGGCAAACCGTCCGGCACCGTCTGCAGGAGCGCCAAGCTGTGCAGCGCCAGCAACATATCGGCCAGCGCGTCGCCGAAATCCGGCGCCCGCTCCGCCATGCGCACCACCACCGCGAGCACACTGGCCCCGTTTTCCTCGGCCAGCGCATCCAGCAGATCGTAGATATATTCACGCTCGATCGTGCCGAGCATGCTGCGGACTTCTGCCTCCGACACCGCCCCACCGCCGAAAGCGATCGCCTGATCCAGCAGGCTGAGCGCATCCCGCAGGCTGCCATCGGCAGCGCGGGCGACTTCGGCCAACGCCGCCGCTTCCGCCTGGATGCCTTCGGCATCCAGGATTTTCTGCAGATGCGCGCCGATCAGACCGATCGGCAGCCGTTTCAGGTTGAACTGCAGACAGCGCGACAGGATGGTGACCGGAATTTTTTGCGGATCGGTGGTCGCCAGCAGGAATTTCACGTGCGGCGGCGGCTCTTCCAGGGTCTTCAACAGCGCGTTGAAGCTGTGCGTCGACAGCATGTGGATCTCGTCGATGAGATACACCTTATAGCGACCGCGGGTCGGCGCGTATTGCACGTTATCGAGCAAGTCGCGGGTATCCTCGACCTTGGTCCGCGAGGCAGCGTCCACCTCGATCAGATCGACGAACCTGCCCTGGTTGATCTCGGTGCAGGCGCCGCAGCTGTCGCAGGGCGTCGCGCTCACGCCCTGTTCGCAGTTCAGGCACTTGGCGATGATGCGGGCGATCGTAGTCTTGCCGACGCCACGGGTGCCGGTGAACAGGTAAGCGTGGTGCAGCCGGTCGGCGTTGAGCCCGTTCACCAGCGCCTGCAGCACATGCTCCTGCCCCACCATTTCGGCAAAACTGCGTGGCCGCCACTTGCGGGCGAGAACCTGGTAGCTCATGGATTGATCGGCGTTCTCTGACTAAAGGCGAACGGGGATTCTAGCATCGAAGCTTCCCCCACGGAGGAAGAAGACCTGCACCACGGAGACACAGATAGAGAGGGAAGATTCACCGCCAAGGCACCAAGCACACAAAGTAAAACCGTCTTCCTTCGTGGCCATTGCGTCTTCGTGGTTTGTTTTTGTTCCTCTCTGCGTTGAACGCTTAAATGGAGGCGGCTGCGCCAGCCGCACCCCGGCGCCCGAGTCGACCGCTGCCGCTGCTTCCTTCCGGATCTGACGGGGTTCACGGTGTATCGTCGCGGGGGGACCGACGCCGCCGCCATTGATCGTGCCGCAGGCCAATAGCCGGCGAGCTTACAATTGGACAACGAGGCGTCCCAAGGATTCATGCTCCAGCTTGGCGTCGAGCGCCGCACCGGGTCCGTCATCCTACCATCGAATGGATCCGCGACCAATCGCCTGGCAAGAAGAACACAACGGCAAGACCCAGCTCGCTGCTCGCTGGCTGCCGGCAGCTTACTTTAAAGAGCGGGATCATGACAGCATCCGACTTAAACTAACTGCCGGTCTTTCCCCAACAGCGAGCGGCGCAGCCCAGCGAGAACTTTTCCGAACAGCATCGGTCAAGAGCTTCTTGAACCACCCAACAGGGGCATCTAACGCAACAAAACCATTTGGAGTAAGCCCATGAACTCGACCGGCATAACGACAACAATCGCGCTGCTCCCACCTCCTCCCATCCCGCCTCCTGACTGGATCGGCTGCCGCTGATCGCAGGGCGCCACGCCCTGCCGACGTTCTCTTTCCACAACTTGCGTCCGGAGCACGGCCACTCTGCCGCCCATCCGGCGCAGACGCTAACTAAGGGAATGCAAGCAACCATGATCCAGGTCGACCACCTGACGCGCCGCTATGGCGACTTCACCGCCGTGGATGAGGTGAGCTTCCACATTCGCCGCGGCGAAATCGTGGGTCTGCTCGGCCACAACGGGGCCGGCAAGACCACCATCATGAAAATGCTCACCGGCTACCTCGAACCCTCCGCCGGCAGCATCCGCATCGACGGCCTCGAGATCGGCCGCGACACCCGCGCCATCCAGTCGCGCATCGGCTACCTGCCGGAGAACTGTCCAGTGTGGCCGGAGATGACGGTCATCGACTACCTCGACTACCAGGCCAGCCTGCACGGGGTGCCGGCGGAAAAGCGCACAACGGCGGTAGCCCGAGCGATCCGGCTGACCGCGCTGAAAGACAAGGCGGCCGCACCGATCCAGACCCTCTCCCGCGGCTATCGCCAGCGGGTGGGCGTCGCCCAGGCGCTGCTGCACGAGCCCGCCATCGTCATCCTCGACGAGCCGACCAACGGCCTCGACCCGACCCAGATCCAGCAAATGCGCGGACTGATCCGCGAGCTCGCCGAAAGCGCCACCGTAATCGTCTCCACCCACATCCTGCAGGAGGTGCAGGCGATCTGTGAGCGGGTGCTGATCCTGCGTGCCGGCCGGCTGGTGGTGGATGCCCGCCTTGACGAACTGCAGCGCGGCCAGCGGTTGCTGGTGAGCGTGGATGGGGAGGCCGGCGACGTGCTGGCCGGGATCGCCGGCGTGAATGGCGTGGAGGAGCGGACAACCGCCGCTGGCCGTCGCCAGTACGCCTTGGATGCCGACGCCGAAACAGCGCCGGCGGTGGCGGCAGCGCTGCATACGGCTGGGTTCCGGCTGTTCGCGCTGCAGCCGGAGCGACGCGATCTGGAAACGGTGTTCGCTGAGGTGAACGCTGCTGGTACGCCTCCCGTTACCCACGCAGCGGCACCGACCCAAGCCCGCAAGGCGCAGTTGGAGGTGGCCCATGGCTGAGATCCTCCGCATCGCCCGCAAGGAGTTCCGCAGCTTCTTCGCCTCACCTGCCGCGCTGCTGTTCCTGGGCGCCTTCCTGGCGGCGACACTGTTCATCGTGTTCTGGCTGGAGGCCTTCTTCGCCCGCAACATCGCCGACGTCCGGCCGCTGTTCCAGTGGATGCCGGTGCTGCTGATCTTCCTGGTAGCGGCGCTGACCATGCGCGCCTGGTCGGAGGAGCGCCGGGCCGGCACCCTGGAGATCCTGCTCACCAGCCCGCTGCGGCCGCTGACCCTGGTGCTGGGCAAATTCGTGGCGGCGCTGGCGCTGGTGGCAGTCGCACTGTTGCTCACCCTGCCGCTGCCGCTCACGGTCGCGCTGCTGGGTCCGCTGGACTGGGGACCGGTGATCGGCGGCTACGTGGCAACTCTGTTCCTCGCCGCCGCCTACGTCGCCATCGGCCTCTATATGAGCGGCCGCACCGACAACCCGATCGTGGCGCTGATCCTCACAGCGGTAGTCTGCGGAGTGTTCTATCTGCTCGGCTCGGCAACTCTGACCGGCCTGTTCGGCCATCAGGCGAGCCGATTGCTCGCGCTGCTCGGCTCCGGCTCACGCTTCGCCTCGATCACCCGCGGCGTGCTCGATCTGCGCGACCTGTACTACTACCTCTCCATCGTCGGGGTGTTCCTCAGCCTCAACCTGCTGAATCTGGAGCGGCTACGCTGGGCCGGCAATCCGGCCAACCGGCAGCATCGGCAGTGGGGTTGGCTGGTGGGGCTGGCGGCAGCCAACTTCGTCGCCGCCAATCTATGGCTCGCGCCCATTACCTGGGCCCGCGCCGATATCACCGCGGGCAAGATCTACTCGCTGTCCGAAGCCACCGAGCAGTACCTGGAGCAGCTGCAGGAGCCACTGCTGATCCGCGGCTACTTCTCCGACAAGACCCATCCGCTGCTGGCCCCGCTGGTCCCGCGGCTCAAAGACCTGCTCAACGAGTACGCCATCGCCGCCGGCGGCCGGGCGCGGGTAGAGTTCATCGATCCGCATCGGGACCGCGCCGCCGAGGAAGAAGCCGCCGCCAAGTATGGCGTCCGGCCGATGCCGTTTCAGGTAGCCAGCAAGTACCAAGCGGGGGTGGTCAGCTCCTACTTCGACATCGTGGTGGCCTACGGCGATCAGCATGAAACCCTGGGCTTTCGCGACCTGATCGAGGTGAAGGTGCGCGCCGAGGGTGACCTGGATGTGGGCCTGAAGAACCCCGAGTACGCCATCACCCGCGCCATCCGCAAGGTATTCAACGCCTATCAGGCGGGCGGCAGCCCGTTCGACACCCTCCAGGCGCCGGTCGCCTTCCACGGCTACATCTCGCCCGACGCGCGCCTGCCGGCCGAGCTCAAAGCGCTGCGCGGCGAGCTGCAGGCGGTGCTGGAAGAGCTCCGGCAGCAGGCCGGCGACAAGCTGACCGTGAACTTCGTCGATCCGGATGCCGACGGCGGCGCGCTCGCCCGCGAGCTCGAGCAGAAGTACGGTTTCGGGCCGCAGATCGCCAGCTTGCTGAATCCTCAGCCGTTCTGGTTTTACATGGTGCTGGAGAGTAACGGCGAAGCGGTGCAGGTACCGCTGCCGGAAGCTCTGGAGCGCAGCGCCCTGCAGCGCTCGCTGGAGGCCGCCCTGCAACGGCTGGCGCCGGGCTTCCTGAAGACGGTGGCGCTGGTCAAGCCGCAGGGCTTCGGTCCGGGCGGCAAGCGCTACAACCAGCTCAGCGAGCTGCTGGCGGAAAACGTCCGCATCAAGGAGACCGACCTCGCCGATGGACGAGTGCCGGCCGATGCCGACCTGCTATTGGTACTCGCGCCCGACGGGCTGGACGACAAGCAGCGCTTCGCCATCGACCAGTTCCTGATGCGCGGCGGCAGCGTCGTCCTGGCCACCTCGCCGTTCGACGTGCAGACCGGCGCCGCGGGGCTCAGCGCGAGCAAACACCGCTCCGGACTGGAGGACTGGCTGCAGCACCACGGCATTACCTTCGCCGAGCAGATGGTGCTCGACTCGCGCAACGCGGCACTGCCGGTACCCGTGCAGCGCTACATCGGGCCGCTGCCGGTGCAGGAGATCCACATGCTGCCTTACCCGCACTTCCCGGATCTGCGCGGTGCCAGCCTGAGCGCCGACAGCCCGATCACCGCCAGTCTGCAGCAGCTCACCCTCAACTGGGCCTCGCCGATCGCGGTCGATGCCGAGAAGAACGGTGAGCGGCAGGTGGTGGAACTGCTGCAGAGCTCGCCGCAGAGCTGGGCCTCGGACAGCCTGAATATCGTGCCGGACTACCGTGCCCACCCCGCTACCGGCTTCGCCGTTAGCGGCGAGCGCGGACCGCGGCTGCTGGCGGTGGCGCTCGAGGGCCGCTTCGAGTCCTTCTATCAAGGCAAGGATTCGCCGCTGGCTGCCGCAGCGGAGGAAGACGCCGACCGGCAGACCACCGTCACCGGCGTCATCGGCCGCTCACCGGAGTCGGCGCGGCTGGTGCTCATTGCCAGCAACACCTTCGCCAGCGACACGGCCATTGGCCTCGCCTCGGAAGGCATGGGCACGCTGTACACCACTCCGGTGGAGTTCCTGCAGAACGCCATCGACTGGTCGCTGGAAGATCGGGGCTTGCTGGCGTTGCGCGGCCGTACCCAGTTCGCCCGCACGCTCGCCCCGCTGTCGGCGGGCGACCAGATGGCCTGGGAGTATCTCAACTATGCGCTGGCGCTGACCGGCTTGGCCGGCGTCTGGGGCTGGCGGCGCTACGTCCGCCGCATCGACCGCGCGCGCTACCAGCAGATCCTCGCGGAGGTATAGCAATATGGCAAAGACCATCCGAGTCCTCGCACTCCTGCTCGGCGGCCAGCTGCTGGCGGCGCTGGGCTTGAGCTTTACGGCATCCGACCTGGCGGCCCGGCCCGCCGCCGCACCGCTGCTGGCCTTGGACAGCGCCAAGGTGGATCGGCTGGTGCTGACCGGGTCTGATGGCGACAGCATAACGCTGGCGAAGACCAGCGACGGCTGGCGGTTGTCCGACCAGAGTGGGTTTCCGGCCGACGGCGCCAAGGTAGATGGCCTGCTGGCCCGGCTGACGACTCTCAAGCACGGCCCGGCCGTCGCCACCAGCAGCGCAGCCCGGCCGCGCTTCAAGGTCGATGACTCCAGCTTCGAACGCCGTATCGAGCTTGCCGCCGGCGAGCAGACGCTGGCCACGCTCTACCTCGGCACGTCGCCGGCGCTGCGACAGACTCACGCCCGCCGCGCTGGCGACGACGCCATCTATGCTGTGGAACTGGCTAGCCACGACGCGCCGGTGACCGCCGAGGACTGGCAGGACAAGGGTGTCCTGCAGTTCCCGGCGACCGAAGTCACGGCAATCCGGCTGCCCGACCTGACCCTGCAACGCGTGCCGCAGCAGGTGGACGGCAACGCCGGCGAAGCGCTGACCACGCTGATCTGGCAGGCGACGCCGGAGCAGCCGCTCGATCAGGCGGCGGCCGACACGCTCACCGGCAAGCTGGCCAATCTGCGCATCGGCAGCGTGCTGGGGCGGGAGGCGAAAGCGGAGTACCGCCTGGACCAGCCGCTGCTCACGTTAACGGTGGAACGCCAGGATACCGAGGCACGCGAGTACCGTCTCGCCAAGCTGGCGGACGAAAGCGGCTACGTACTGAAGGTTTCCAACCGGCCGGAATACTTCCGGCTGCCGTCGTATACCGGCGACGGGCTGGTCGAGGCGACAGCACGGGAAGGGCTGCGAGCGAAACCGTCTGAGGAAGCCGACACCGACCAGCCGGCAGGACAGCCATCCTGAACCGACAACGACAAGCCCGGCGGCATTCCACCGCCGGGCTTGTTCTTATGCTGACCGGAAGCTATGGCCCCCAGATGCTTTAGGCCGCCAGCTGCTCGCGCAGCGCCTTACGGTTGAGCTTGCCGACCGCCGTCTTCGGGATGCCGTCGACGAAGACCACCCGCTGCGGCTTCTTGTACGACGCCACCCGCTCAGCGACGAAGGCGATTAGCGCCTGCTCCGACACCGTCTGTCCCGGCTTCAGGGCGACTGCGGCGGTCACCGCCTCCACCCACTTCGGATCCTTGACGCCGACCACGGCGCACTCCGCTACCGCCGGGTGCGACATCAGCACGTCCTCGATCTCGCGCGGATAGACGTTGTAGCCACCGGTGATGATCATGTCGGAGGTACGGTCTTTCAGGTGCAGAAAGCCGCGCTCGTCGAACACACCGACGTCACGGGTGCGCAGCCAACCGCCCTCCATGAACATCTCCTGGTTGAGCTCCGGTGCGTTGAAATAGCCGGCCATCATCGACGGCCCGCGCACCGCGATCTCGCCCGGTTCGCCGTAGGGCACGTCGTTGCCCTGGTCGTCCACCAGCCGGATTTCGACGTCGACCGATGGCTTGCCACAGGCGCCAAGCAGCTCGTCCTCGTGGTCCTCCGGCCGCAGCACGGCAATGGTGAGCGGGCACTCGGTCTGGCCGTAGTACTGCCAGAACCGCTCGCGCCCCCATAGCGCCATCGCCCGCTCGATCACCGGCCGCGGCATCGGCGAGGCGCCGTAAATCACCTGCCGCAGCGAGGAGACGTCGGTGCGCTCAATGTCGGGATGGCCGAGCAGCATCTGCAGCATGGTCGGCACCATGTTCACTGCGGTAATCCGCTCGCGCTCGATCAGCTGCAGGAAAGCAGTCGGATCAAAACCGGGCATGATCACGGTGCGCGCGCCGCGCAGCCAGAACGGCAGCACGAACACGCCGCTGGCGTGGATCAGCGAGGCGGCGTGCAGCATGGCGTCGTCGTGCTTCACGTCGATCAAATTCATCAGCACGTTCTTGCACACGCCGGCGTAGGACGCCTGGGTGTGCTGAGCCGCCTTCAGCGTGCCGGTGGTACCGGAGGTAAACAACGTGAGGATCACATCATCGGGGGACACCCGGATCTGCGGTGCAATCGTGCTCTGCTGCGCGGCATTGGCGATGAGATCGCTGCCGCCGTCGAGGTTGGCATCGAGACCGTAACAGACCAGCTCCGGCAACTGCGCCTGCAGCGCCTCGGCCCGTTCCTTCAGATCGGCGCCGAAGATCAGCACCGAGCACTGGGTCTCCTGCAGCATCTTGGCGTGCTCGGCCACCGACAGCCGAGCATTCAGCGGCACCCGGTTAATACCGGCCTTCACGCAAGCGAAGTCCACCGGCACGCTGTAGAGCCCGTTGTTGAGCAGAAGCGCCACCCGGGTGCCGTGGCCGGCGCCGAGCGCGTGCAGGGCGTTGGCCAGCTGACTGCTGAGACGATCAACTTCGGCGAAGGTCAGCGTCCGCTCGCCGAAAACGAGCGCGGTGCGGTCCGGATAGTGGCGAGCGCCACGGTTGATGAGCTCAAGATAAGTCGTCGCCATTTGGGCTCTCCTCCTGGTTCAAGTATCGAAACTGCCGTGGCGCCCTGCTCCCTTGGCAAAGCGGCCGGCGCCTTCTATCGCTTCTTCGAATACGATCGGGTAGCCGCCGGCGCCCTCCTCGCGTAGCGCCGTCGC
>DASULL010000095.1:0-4735 GCA_036278215.1 Gammaproteobacteria bacterium
GATCTTCGACTACCTGGCCGAAATCACCATGTCGATTCTCGCCAAGGCCAGGGCCAGGGACCCCGAGGGCGGCTACGCCACCGATTTCATCACCCGGGCGATGCAGCCGCTGCTCGGCCGGATCGCGGCAAAGCGGATCAAAGTGATCGCCAATGCCGGCGGGGTGAACCTGCAGGCCTGCCGGCGCGCGCTGGAACAGCTCGCCCAGGCGGCAGGTTTAACGCTGCGGATCGGCACCGTGGAAGGCGACAACCTGCTGCCCCGCCTCGAGGAACTGCGCCGCCAGGGCATCCGCGAGCTGGACAGCGGCGAGCCCCTACCCGAGCGGCTCATGAGCATCAACGCCTATCTTGGCGCTTTTCCTATTGCCGCAGCGCTCGATGCCGGCGCCGATCTCGTCCTCACCGGTCGCTGCGTCGACAGCGCGCTGGCTTTGGGCCCATTGATTCACGAATTCGGCTGGCGGCCGGACGACTACGATAGCCTCGCCGCCGGCAGTCTGGTCGGACATCTGCTGGAGTGCGGCGCCCAAGCCTCCGGCGGCAACTTCACCGATTGGGAAAGCACCGTCGATGGCTGGGACAACACCGGGTTTCCGCTGGCGGAGGTAAGAGCCGACGGCAGCTTCGTCCTCACCAAACCAGCCGGCACCGGCGGCGTGGTGAATCCGCTCATGGCGGGCGAGCAGCTGCTCTACGAGCTGGGCGACCCGGCTGCCTACGTTCTCCCGGACGTTGTCTGCGACTTCACTCAGGTCAGCATGCAGCAGGTCGGCGAGGACCGGGTACTGATCGCCGGAGCGCGCGGCCGGGAGCCGACCTCGGCCTACAAGGTCAGCGCCACCTACGAAAGTGGCTACGGCTGCGTCGGCACCCTGGTGGTTGCCGGCCGCGACGCCGCCAGCAAAGCCCGGCGGCAAGGCGAGGCCGTGTTGAGCAAGACCCGGCGGATGCTCGCGATGCTGGGCCTCGGCGACTACAGCAAGACCGCTCTGCAGCTGGTCGGCACCGAATCCCTTTACGGCGAACAAGCCCACCCGGAAGCGCTGCAAGCCCGCGAAGTCGTGCTGAGGCTTGGCGTGCATCACCCGCGCCGGGAAGCGGTCGAGCTTTTCTCCAAGGAGTTCGCCGGCGCCGGCCTTTCCATGGCTCCCGGCCTCACCGGCCTGAGCCCGGGCCGCCCGCACCCAACTCCTATCGTCGGCCTGTTCTCGTTCCTGATCGATAAAGCGCAAGTGCCGGTGACAGTAAAGCTCGACGGCGAGCCGGTCGCCATGGCCCATACCATCACCCTCGGCAAAGGCGTATCCGCTGGCGCGGTGGCCGATCCTGGTGCCCAGACGCAGCCAGCTCAGGAAGACAGCATCGCCGTTCCGCTGCTCCGGCTGGCGGTCGCCCGCAGCGGCGACAAGGGCGACAAGGCCAATATCGGCGTGATCGCCCGCCGACCGGAATATCTACCGTTTATCCGCGCTGCGCTCACCCCGGAACGGGTCCGGCGCCACTTTGCCCACTTGGTCAGCGGTACAGTCGAGCGCTTCGATCTCCCAGGCATCGCTGCGTTGAACTTCCTCTTGCACGAAGCGTTGGATGGCGGCGGCGTGGTCTCGCTGCGTCTCGATCCGCAGGCCAAGACTTACGCTCAGATCCTGCTCGACGTCCCGATCCCGCTGCCGGCAGCCACGGCCCAGGCTTGGGGCATCGCCACGGAAAAGCCGACCTGATCAGGCCGGTTTCAGGAGCGGCGCTTGCGGCAGCATTAATCGGGGCGCCTTTGCGGGGGGCCCGACCGCCGATTGAGACCAGCAGCCTGTGGGAGACCCCGTGAAGAGACCAATGGCCTTGGGGTCCTGTGGGCCCGTGAAGGGCCTAAAGGCCTTTAGGGCCGAGACGGCCGCGGCCGCGGCCGAAAGGGCTGGTGGCACTTGGCTTAGCTGGGAGAGGGATATGCCGGCCTTGCCGGCCGGCTGTCGCGGCTAAAGAGCCGTATTAGGCCCTTCATGGGTCCTCCTACAGGAGAACGCGCCATAGCTGCCACTGGCAGTAACCCTCCCTTGTAGGAGCGGCTTTAGCCGCGAGACGGCCGCGACAGCGGCCGAAAGACTGGCCAAGCTGATGGCAGAGTATGCCGGCCTTCAGCCGGCTCTCGCGGCTAAAGCCGCTCCTACAAGTGAAGGGATTGTCAGCAACTGGAGCCGATACCCTGTAGAAGGACGCTGCCACACCAAGAGCCTTTGTGGCGTTCGCGGCAGTGCTTTTCTCTTCAACGTGGTCCTAGCACCGCTCCACCGCAACCGCCGTCGCTTCACCACCGCCGATGCAGAGCGAAGCGACGCCGCGCTTGAGGTTGTACTTCTCCAGGGCGGCCAGCAAGGTGACCAGGATACGGGCGCCGGAAGCGCCGATAGGATGTCCCAGCGCGCAGGCGCCGCCATGGATATTGAGCTTGGCGTGCGGCAGGTCGAGATCACGCATGGCGGCCATGGCAACCACGGCAAAAGCCTCGTTGATCTCATAGAGATCGACATCGCTGCTACGCCAGCCAACCCGCTCCAGCAGCTTCTGAATGGCACTGACCGGAGCCGTGGTGAACCACGCCGGCGCCTGGGCATGGCCGGCGTGGCCGCGGATTACGGCAAGCGGCTTCAGGCCGCGCCGCTCGGCTTCGGAGCGGCGCATCAGCACCAGCGCGGCAGCGCCGTCGGAGATGGAACTGGAGCTGGCGGCGGTGACGGTGCCGTCCTTGCGGAAGGCCGGCTTCAGCGTCGGCACCTTGGCCGGATCGCTGCGGCCCGGCTGCTCGTCGTGTTTGACTTCGACTTCGCCCTTACGGCTGGCAACCGTGACCGGCACGATCTCATGGTCAAAGCTGCCGTCCTCAATGGCGCGGCGGGCACGGTTAACTGACTCGATGGCGTACTCGTCTTGTGCCTGGCGGCTGAAGCCGTAATGCTCGGCGGTGTCTTCGGCAAAGGTGCCCATCGACCGACCCCGCTCGTAGGCATCTTCCAGGCCATCGAACAACATGTGATCGATGACTTGCCCATGGCCAAAGCGATAACCGTCGCGCGCCCGATCCAGCAGGTAGGGAGCGTTGGTCATGCTCTCCATACCGCCGGCGACCAGGATGTCGTTACTGCCGGCTTTGATCAGGTCATGCGCGAGGATCACGGCCTTCATGCCAGAGCCGCAAACCTTGCTGATGGTGGTGCATGGCACCCCTTCCGGCAGACCGGCGCCGAGCGCGGCTTGCCGGGCGGGCGCCTGGCCGAGACCGGCCGGCAGCACGTTCCCCATCAATACTTCCTGCACGTCGGCGGCGGCGATGCCGGCACGAGCGACAGCCGCTTCAATGGCCGCCGCACCCAGTTGCGGCGCGCGCAGCGAAGCCAACGAGCCCTGGAAGCTGCCCATGGGTGTGCGGGCATAGCCGACGATGACGATCGGATCTTCTGACATGACTGAGCGTTTCCTCGATCTGACGATCTTTGTTTGGACCGTGAAATAGGTTTACAGATCCGCCAACGGTGATGGATCGAAGCCGGCAGGCGGCAGAAAGTGCGCCGCCACTTCGGCATCGCTGACTTCCTCCAGCGTCGCCGGCTGCCACTGCGGATTGCGATCCTTGTCCACCAGCAATGCCCGCACGCCCTCGGCGAAATCGTGACGGCGGGTGAACTGCACCGCCATGTTCAACTCCAGGATAAATACTTCCTTGAGCGATAAATGCCGACCGCGCCGGTATTGCTCAAGAAAGACCTTGACGGCGGTGGGAGAGCTGCGCTCCAAGGACTTCAAGCCGCCGGCGATCCAGTCATCGGCGCTTCCCTCGGCTCGTAAGGCGGCCACGATTCCTTCAACGCTGGTGCAATCAGTGATCCTGTCGATCAACTGCCGGTGCTGCTGCACCTTGGATGCCGGCAGGGCCGCCTGGCTTTGCTCAGTGAAGCGGCGTAGCAGCAGGGAGAGCTCCTGCTGGTTGGCAGCTGTGTCTTCGCTCCAGCGGATGTCGGTAAGCGCGGCAAAAACGGCATCGCGTTGAGCGGAGTGAACGAAATAATTCCCCAGATCGAGATACAGCGCATCGGCTGCGTTCATGGAGGCGCCGGTCAGACCCAGATACAAGCCGGTGCGACCGGGCATGCGGTTGAGGAACCATGTGCCGGCCACATCGGGGAAAAAGCCGATCACGCCTTCCGGCATGGCGATGCGGGAGCGCTCGGTAACAACCCGGTGGCTGCAGCCGGACATCAGCCCCAAGCCGCCGCCCATGACGATGCCATCGCCCCAGCAGAGCAGCGGTTTGGGATAAGTGTGGATCTGGTAATCCAGGCGGTATTCGGTTTCGAAAAACCGCTCGGCCAGCTCATTGGGCCGGCCCGGTTTGTCCTTCATGGCGTGGTACAGGCCGACCACATCGCCGCCGGCGCAAAAAGCCCGTTCGCCACTGCCGAGCAGCACGACACAGGCAATGCCATCATCCGCAGCCCAGTCGGCAAGCTTAGGCCGCAGCAGGTCGATCATGGCTTGGCTCAACGCGTTAAGCGATTTTTCAGCATTCAGCCAGGCAAACCCGATGCGCTTGCCATTGGCGGCCGTGCGCTCTTCGAACAGTACCACGTCGTCGCTCATTCCGATCTCCGCTCCGGCTCCAAGTACTTAATGATGCTGGAGAAATCCATCCGACCCGCGCCCAGCTTGCTATAGGCCACATACAGCTGGCGCACCAACGAGCC
>DASULL010000096.1:0-2483 GCA_036278215.1 Gammaproteobacteria bacterium
GTGCCGACGGTAGGGGAGGCCAGCTTGATGGCGGTCAGCGCCTGCCAGAGCGGGTACAGATCGCCCTGGCGGATATGGGCAAGCAGCAGGTTTTGCGTGTGGGTCACCCGGATCTTGCCGAAGTTGTAACGATCCGCCAGATCGGCCACCGCGTTCATCTGCTCTGCGGTGATATCGCCGGGCGCGGCGCCGGGCATCTTCAAGGACAGGAACACCGCTCGGTAGCCCGGCTGCTTGTGCGCGACCGTATTGCGCTCGAACCAGCGGGCGAAAGCGGGGTCACGAGCCAGTTGCTGTTGTAGAGGGCCGCTGTCGTCGACCGCTGCCGGATCGTACGGCGGTGGAGCGAAGTGGCGCTGCATTTCGGCAACGGCGCCATCGTCCAGCAGCAGGTCGGGATTGTGCCTGATGCGGGCGAACTCCTGCTCGACCTGGCGGGCGAATTCGCTGGCGCCCAGCGCCTTGACCAGGATTTTGATGCGAGCCTTGTGGATGTTGTCGCGCCGGCCCTGCAGGTTGTAGATGCGCAGAATCGCTTCCAGATAAGGCAGCAGCTCGCGCCGATGAACGAACGGATTGATCAGCTCGCCGATCATCGGTGTCCGGCCGAGCCCGCCGCCGACCTAGACTTCGAAGCCGACCTCACCGGCAGCGTTGCGCACCAGCTGCAGGCCGATATCGTGCACCTTGATGACTGCGCGGTCATTGGCCGAGCCGCTCACGGCGATTTTGAATTTGCGTGGCAGGTAGGAAAACTCCGGATGGAAAGTCGCCCACTGGCGGATGATTTCGCAGTACGGTCGCGGATCTTCGATTTCGTCGGCGGCGACGCCAGCGAGGTGGTCCGAGGTGATGTTGCGGATGCAGTTACCGCTGGTCTGAATGGAATGCATCTGGACGGTTGCCAGGTCTGCCAGAATGGCGGGCACGTCTTCCAACTTGGGCCAGTTGAGCTGCAGGTTCTGGCGGGTAGTGAAGTGGCCGTAGCCTTTGTCGTAACGGCTGGCGACGCTGGCCAGCATCCTTAATTGCCGTGATGCCAGCAGGCCGTAGGGGATGGAGATCCGCAGCATGGGAGCGTGCCGCTGGATATAAAGCCCGTTCATCAGGCGCAGCGGGCGAAACTCTTCCTCGGTCAGCTCGCCGGCGAGAAAGCGCCGGGTCTGGTCGCTGAACTGAGCAACCCGCTCGTTCACCAGGGTCTGATCGTACTGATCGTAAACGTACATAGGATCTCCCGCCTACCGTGGCTGCTTCGGCCAAGCCAGCAGCGGGACGTTAGCAATGGCGCCTTAATCCGAAAAGGAATGTTTGTTCATACTTTGATTGCTGCAAGCTATATCTGAGGATTAGTGCTCGCCGCCCTCGACAGCAGCAGTCCCTTCCGACACCATGAGCGCGCCGACCGGCAAATCGACAATCAGACTGTGGTGAGGCTGTGTATCCGTTCCTGCGCGAACTCATGTTCCGGCTCGATCCTGAGCTTACCCATACCATTGCCCTGCAGGCGCTCAAGCGCAGCTATGTACTGGGCAGCGCCCGCCTGTTACGCCATCCGGTGCCGGCGCTGCCGCGTCGGGTGATGGGCATTAACTTTCCCAACCCGGTCGGGCTCGCTGCCGGGTTGGACAAGAACGGCGACTACCTCGATGCGCTGGCCAGCGTCGGTTTTGGCTTTATCGAGCTCGGCACCGTCACGCCCCGGCCGCAACCGGGCAATCCGAAACCGCGCCTGTTTCGCCTGCCACGGGCGGAGGCGCTGATCAACCGGATGGGATTCAACAACAAGGGTGTCGACCATCTGGTGGAGCAGGTGCGGCGGGCCCGCTATCGCGGCGTGCTGGGCATCAACATCGGCAAGAATTTCGACACCCCGCTGGAGCGCGCCACCGACGACTATTTGATCGGCATGCGCAAAGTCTACGACCTCGCCAGCTACATCGTCATCAATGTGTCCTCGCCCAATACCGCCGGTCTGCGTGACCTGCAGCACGGCGAGCTGCTGGACGAGCTGCTGGCCGCTGTCAAGGCGGAGCAGAAGCTGCTCTCTGTGCAGTACAGCCGCTATGTGCCGCTGGTGATCAAAATCTCGCCGGACATGACCGATGCCGAATTGGAAGTGGTTGCCGACCGCTTGCTGGCGCACCGTATCGACGGCGTAGCGGCGACCAACACCACTTTAAGCCGTGCCGGCGTCCAAGGGCTGGCGCATGCGGATGAAGGCGGCGGACTCAGCGGTAAACCGCTGCAGCAGCGCTCGACCGAGGTGGTGCGGCTGCTGCACCAGCATCTGAATGGCCGCATTCCTATCATCGGAGTTGGCGGCATTGTCGAACCGGGCGGTGCGCTGCAGAAGCTGCGCAACGGCGCCAGTCTGGTGCAGCTCTATACCGGCCTGATCTACCGTGGCCCGGCGCTGGTCAGCGAGACGGTGATGGCATTGCGCGAGGAAGAATTGCGCGGTCTTGGTGCCGGCAGTACCT
>DASULL010000097.1:0-6783 GCA_036278215.1 Gammaproteobacteria bacterium
GGGCCATGAGGTAGATGCTCTTGTAGCCCTGCTCGGTGGCGTACTGGCCGGCCGCCTCGTTGGGACCGTCGTTCTGCCAAGCAGCGGAGAAGATGTTGGCCGCGCAGCGGCCGCCAGCCACAGGCGACGGACCGCCGTTGGTGGCGATAGCCGGGGTGCCGGAGCGCACCAGCTCGGCGAGGCTCGCCATCATCACGTTGGAGAAGCCCAGGCCGACCACGACGTCGACGTTATCGCGCTGCACGAACTTGCGCATGATTTGGGCGCCGATCTCCGGCTTGAGCTGGTCGTCCTCCTTGATCACGGTCACCGGCTGGCCGCCCAGCTTGCCGCCGAACTGCTCGATGGCCAGCATGAAGCCGTCGTACTGATCCTGCCCCAGCGCCGCGGCCGGACCGGACAGGGCGCCGGAGAAGCCGACCTTGACGTCGGCCTGGGCGGTGCCGCCCAGCAGCAGGCCGGCGGTGAGCGCCAGCGCTAAGGCTTTAGTTTTTTGATACATAGCGGTTTCCTCCATCCTCATAGTTATGCCCGTCCCGCCGGCCGGCGGCGCTGGGGCTGATGCCGACGCCGACGCTCAGTCCAACCTCACGAACACCCGCCCGTCCTCGACCTTGATCGGATAGGTCCGCAGGTCCTCGGTAAGCGGGGCGCACAGCGCCTTGCCAGTACGCACGTCAAAGCGCCCCTGATGGAGCGGGCACTCGATGGCACCGTCCTCCAGGAAGCCGTCGCACAGGCGTGCCTGGCCGTGGGTGCAGATGTTGGCGGTGGCGAAAATTTCGCCGTCCACCTCATAGAGGGCCACTTCCCGGCCGGCCACCTCGACGGCGGTGACGTCCCCCTCGGGGACCTCCTCCACGGCGCAGGCCTCAATCCAGTTCTCGCTCATTGCTGCCTCAGATCGGGTAAATCAGGGAGTTCGGAATCATCTCGCTGTCGAACACGCAGGTGCGCGAAGCGAGCTTCAGGCCCTGGTCGGTACGGCGGATGACATCGATGTAACGGCCGACGTTGTAGACGGTGCTCAGTTCGTTGGGCTTGGTGCGGAACACCGCGTAGCTGGCTTCGGCACGGATGGTGTCCCCCTCGACCGCCAGCACCCGCGGCATGCCGATCACATGACGCTGGTAATACGGATCGTGGAACAGGGTTTCCTTGATGCCGTACACCCGGTCCTTGAGCATGCCCTTGCTCTCCAGCGCCATAGTGGACAGCGGCAGGCCGCGCTCGAAGTTCTCGCGCGGCTGGACCTTGTACACGCACTCGTCGAGAAAGAATTCCGGCCAGCGTTCCCAGTCGCCGGCGTCGAGGGCGGCCGCGTACTCGCTATAGAAGGCGGCCAGTTCCAGATAGCTCTGTGGATCTATCATCGCTTAGATCTCCATCACCCGGCGCCAGTAGGCGTACATGCCCCGGATCAGGGTTTCGGTGACCATGTGATCGGTGTTCTCCACCTCACGCCCGCCCAGTTCGGCGCGGCAGCGGCCGTCGTCCTTGCTGAGGAAGCTGTCCTGGGAGAATTCGATCACCTCGCCGTCGTCGGCGGAAACGAAACCGGCCGGGCCAAACAGGTTGGCCTGACGCAGGCGCCGGCGGGTCATCTCCTCGCTGTCGTCGGCGAAGCCGAAGTGCGTCCAGACGAAATCGAAGGCGTTCGGCCCGCGCGGCAGGATCTGGCGGGTCGATAGACTGTTGACCTGCTGCTGGATGATCACGCTCGGAAACAGCGTGGTCATTACGGCGGTCGGCTCGCCCCACCAGGGCTCGTGGACCACGTCCAGCAGACGGTCGTCGTGCAGCGTCATGCTCTCCTTGAAGCTGGTGACGCCGGTGGTGACGCTGTTGGCCTTCTGCTGATTGCCGCGTTGGGAAATCATGGCCGCATGGCGGCCGTGCTGATCCATCTTCAGTGCCGACTTGTTGTCGGCACGCCAGAGGCCGAAGGTGACGAACCAGGTGTGCAGCAGACCCGGGTGGTAGGGGTCTTTGATGTTCTCCTGCATCAGCTTCCAGTTGCCGGGAATACGCTGGCGGTTGTAGCCGAGCAGGGTGAGCTTGCGGCCGCCGAAGACCCGGTCGAAGTAGCTCAGGATAACGGGCCCCAGATAGTCCTCCAGGGATTCGACGTCATGGTCGAAGGAGGCGAATACCACACCGTTGCGCACCGCCACCTTCAACTTGGTGAGCCCGTTCTCTTCCGGCTTGAAGTCGGCCGGCATGCCGCCGTTGATCTTGCCGTCCTGCTTCACCCCGCGGCGGAACGGTACGCCCTGGAGGTTGCCCTTCAGGTCGTAGCTCCACTGGTGGTACGGACAGACGAATTCCTTGCGGTTGCCGTGGCGCTCGCGACAGAAGCGCATGCCGCGGTGGGCGCAGACGTTTTCCACCACGTTGATGCCGCCCTCGGCGTCGCGCACCATGATCACCGAGCGCTCGCCGATGGCCGTGCGCTTGAAGTCACCGGGGTTCGGGACCTCCGCCTCCAGGCCGACGTAGCACCAGTGCTTGTTGTAGAAGAAGCGTTCCAGTTCCCGGCGATAGATCTCTTCGTCGGTGTAAGCCCAGAACGGGATAAGGCTGGAACCAGCCTCGCCCCAGTCCGCGGGCCGGCGATCGTTCTTGGTTTCCATTTCCTCTCCTCCGCCAATCGGCACGCCCGTTAGCGGACGCGCACCTCGATCTCGCCCAGACCGGCGATAGCGCCACGCATGACTTGGCCCGGCTGCACTGCTGCCACGCCTTCCGGTGTGCCGGTCATGATCAGATCGCCCTCGGTGATCGTTTCGTATCTGGACAGGTAGGCGATGCTCTCGGCCACTGACCAGATCAGCTTGCTGATGTCCGAGCGCTGCCGGGGTTCGCCGTCCACGGTCAGGCTGATCTCAGCGTTGCTGAGATGGCCCACCTGCACCGGCCGGTACAGCGGACCGATAGGCGCCGAGCCGGCGAACGACTTGCCGAATTCCCAGGGCCGGCCCTGGTCGCGGGCCGCCAGCTGCAGATCGCGGCGGGTCATGTCGAGCCCGACCGCATAGCCGAACACGTGGTCAAGCGCGGACTCGATCGGGATGTCCCGGCCACCCCTGCCAATGGCCACCACCAACTCGATCTCGTGGTGGAAGTTGCTGGTCTGCGGCGGATACGGGATCTCCGCGGCTGGATTAGCAACCACCAGCGCCGCCGCTGGCTTCATGAAGAAAAACGGCGGCTCGCGGTCTGGATCCCGGCCCATTTCCCGGGCATGGGCGGCGTAGTTGCGACCCACGCAGAAAATCCGATGCACGGGGAACAGCACGTCTTCGCCGACGATCGGCAGGGCGCGCACTGGCGATGGTTCGAATGCGTATTTCACGGTCACGCGGATTTAACCTCTTGCTTCTTTCCAAAGACCCAGCACCTGCTGGATCGGGCGGTCGGAATAACTGAAAAGGACTGCCTCCCGGCTGGCCTGAAGGCGTAGCGGCGACCAGGACGGCACGACGAACACGTCGTTTTCTCCAAAGCGGAACTCCTGCTCGCCGATCACTGCCGTGCCTTCGCCTTCCAGGCAGCAGTAGACGGTGCTGTCGGTGCTCCGCAGCGGCCGGGTCTCGAATCCGGCTGGCAGCAGCTGGATGCAGGTGCCGATGGTTGGAATCGGCGCCCCGCCCGTGGCCGGATTGACGAACCGCAGCTTGTAGCCCTGCCAAGCATCGACCTTGGTCCGGGCCAGCTGGGTCAGAGCCTCGCGGCTGCGGGCGTAGGGGTAGTGGCAAAGTTCGGCGGGCGCGCCCACCGCCGGTACGTAGTCGACCGGCACCATGTTGCTGCCGAAGCGGGCCAGGCCATCGCCGACCGGCTGCAGCTCGGCCTGGGCCTGCTCCGACGCTTTCTCGGCAAAGCCGGCGTTGAGGAACCGCACCAGCGGAATGTCGAGGCCGTCCAGCCACACCACCGGCCCGCTGCCGTCGTGGCCGTGGTCGTGCCAGGTGTAGGCCGGGGTGATGATGAAATCGCCGCGGGTCATGGGGATACGCTCGCCATTCACCGCGGTGTAGGCGCCTTCGCCCTCCAGTACCAGACGCAGCGCCGATTGGGCATGGCGGTGCGCCGGAGCGATCTCGCCCGGCAAGATCACCTGCAGGCCGGCGTACATGCTCTGGGTGATGGCCGACTGGCCGCGCAGTCCGGGATTCTCCAGAATCAGCACCCGCCGCTCGGCTTCTTCAGCACTGATCAGCTCCGCAGATTGCAGCAGGAACGGCCGCAGGCTGTCGTAGCGCCAGAGCGCCGGCTGCACCTCGGTCACCGGCGTCGGCGGCACCAGTGCATGCAGGGACTCCCACAGCGGGGTAAGGCCGTGCGCGTCGATGGTCTGGTAAAAAGCCTTACGAGCAGCAAGGCGGCCTGGATCGGCTTGGGCTGTGGACATGATCGGCTCCTCCTCAGATGCCGGCCGGATAGAAGGCATCGGCGTAGATGTGCTTCGGCAGGGCGCCCCGCCGGACGCTGAGCAGCTCCACGGCGTCCACCATTGCCGGCGGCCCCGCCATGTAGATCCGCCAGTCCCGTAGATTTGGATACAAGGCGGTGAGCACGTCGGTGACGTAGCCAGCGTGATAACGCTTGCCGTCGGCGCCGAAACTCAGGGCGAGGTGGTAGCGGAAGCTTGGGTGCTGCGAGGCCAGGGCTTGCAGCTCGTCGACACCGTAGAGATCGGCCTCCGTGCGCGCCCCGAAAATCAGGTCGATCGGGTTGCTCATGCCCGCGGCCAGTGCGCCCCGGACTACCGAGAGCATGGGCGCCAGGCCGGTGCCGCCGGCAACGCAGAGCATCGGACCGTCGTGCTTGCGGCGCAGATAGGACGCACCCAGCGGACCGCTGACTCGTACTTTGTCCCCGACCTTCAGGGTCTCTGCGAGGCGCGGCGTGACCCGGCCGTCGGGAACGATGCGGATGTGGAATTCCAGCTCGGGATCGGCCGGCAGGCCGGCCATGGAATACGGGCGGATGGCGTCCGGCGCGAACTGCAGATGGGCGTACTGGCCCGGCGAATAATCGAGGGGCTTGCGCGGCTTGAGCCGCAGCCGGCGCACGTCGTGGGTGAGCGCATCGAAGGCGGTCACTTCCGTCTGGATGATGCGGGCCGGGTGCACCACCACTTCATCCGGCTCAGGGACCTCGATGACGCAATCGCCGTTGACCTGAGCCTGGCAGGCGAGCACGGTGGTGCCCTGCTGCTGAGCAGGCCGCCCCTCGGCCGCGGCCGGGCCGCTGACGTCGCCGCTGATGACAGTGCAGCGGCAGGTCCCACAGCGACCCGCCATGCAGCTGTAGGAAATCGGCAGCCCATGTTGCAGCAGGGCATCCAGCAGTTTCGTGCCGGCCGGCACGTCAATGACACGCCCCAACGGCTTGACCAGGACCTCCACGGACCCGCTCCTCCAATATTTTTGCTATGAGGAACAGCCTAGGAGGTACGATCCTATTGAGATACCCAATGATGTTCATTTACGTTATGCACTACATGCATAACGAGAACAGCCAGTGCTCCGCCTTCAAGACATCGACGTGAATCTGCTGGTGGTTTTCCACCTGCTGTACCAAAGCCGGAAGACCATGCTGGTTGCGGAGCAGTTGGGAATCACCCAACCGTCGGTCAGCCATGCCCTGAACCGCTTGCGTAAGGTGTTGGGCGACCCACTCTTCGAACGCATCCCCCGCGGCCTGCAGCCGACCCCTTTCGCAGACCGCATCGCCGAGCCGATCGCCTACGCGTTGGCGACGCTGCAGGACTCCATCAACTTCCGCGACAGCTTCGATCCGGGCACCAGCACCCGCACGTTCACCGTATCGATGACCGATATCGGCGAGATCTATTTCCTGCCGCAACTGATTCCTTACCTCGCCGAACACGCGCCCAGCGTACGGCTGCACACCGTGCGTAACAGTATCGGCAACCTGAAGGAGCAGATGGAAAACGGCCTGGTGGATCTAGCGGTTGGACTGCTGCCCCAGCTAGGCCCGGGCTTCTTCCAGCGCCGGCTGTTTACCCAGCCGTACGTCTGTCTTATGCGCCGGGAGCATCCCTTGGCCGAGGGTCCCTTTGGTCTGGAGGAGTTCCAGCGGGCCAAGCATGCAGTGGTAGTGGCTCAGGGTACCGGCCACGGCCAGGTCGAGGACCTGCTCAGCAAGAGCGGCGCTCCTCGCCCTATTCAGCTGCAGCTGCCCCATTTCGTGGCAGTGCCTTATATCATCGCGGCGGGAGAGCTGGTGGTGACGGTGCCGGAGAAACTGGCCGAGCGTACCGCCGAGCGTTTTGGTTTGGTGATCCGTCCCCACCCGGTGGCGCTGCCAGAGGCGCCTATCAACTTGTTTTGGCATCGCCGCTACCATCACGACGCGGGCAATAAGTGGCTGCGTGGCCTGCTGGTGAGTATGTTTGCGGAGCATGAGGCGGCACAAACCGTAGCTGAAAAATAGATGCGGCTTTGGTAGTCGCCACGCCGCCAGGGCTGTCTGGCTTGCGCCAAAGTCGGAGCCTTCACGCTTGGAGTCTGAGCGAAGGCAGCTGCACTCAGTAGCTCGTGCTAGCTGACACTGACGACCCTAGAGGCGGCCGTGCCACCGCTAAAGCCGAACGGACCCGCCTAGGCCGACCAAGCCGCCTGCCAACCTCTATGGGAGTTGGCAGGCGGGCATTGGCAGAACAACAGGTAGAGGGTGCCTGCAGCTAGTTAAAACAGCCGACGCGCTCGACGTGGTAGCGCTTCTGCACCTGCAGCGTCGGGGTGAGGAAGC
>DASULL010000098.1:0-3738 GCA_036278215.1 Gammaproteobacteria bacterium
TCGTGGCAACTGACACACGCCATTCGCGGTGGATTGGAGATCTTGTCGAAGAAAATGTATTTCCCCAGCAGCTTCAGGTCGTAATCCTGCTCGTGTCGATCCAGCGCCACGGCTTCCGCCATTGGAAGTGCCAGCAAGAGCAGGACGGCATGGACAATCGACTTTCGAGATCCGGCGGTTACGACCATGGCCACTCCTTCTCCACGTTTATGGTGTTTGCTCACCTCTGCTGCTTCCCGTCGAAGGAGAGTCGAGGCAGAGGACGGATGCGGCAGCCTTCCTTACTTACGGAAGGCTTTCGAGCGATAAGGCAGAAGATCAGCAGCTCAGCATTCGCCGAAACTTACAACGGCGGCAGGCCGGAGAGGCTCACAAGCGTCAGCTCCGGTCAGTTCTTGAATGGCTGCAATTCTTTAAGAAACAATGAACTGGCGCTGGCTTACCGGAACTTCAAGGGCGAGGCGGCAGGCGCCAGGGCTGAGAGGCTTTTAACTGTGTATTCACGCATATCGGGGGCCAGATTATCCCGCCCAGTAAAGCTTCTTCCCTTGTCTTCCCTGCGTGCTTTTAGGACGCTTCCCCCCCCTTTTTCTGCTGGCTAAGCCTTTCTTTAATGTCTCCATTGCCAACCTGAATCCCGGCTTATAAACGGCTACCCCCTCGAAAACCTTCTTCCACATCCCCATCCCCTTATGCACTGCCAAGTGCAGAATCGGACGGTGCCCGCCTCTGCATCTCGATCAAGGAAGAACAGTAGCCGCCTGCATGCCCGGCAGTCGTGTCGGCGGCACGGGCAAGGATGTACATCATGCATTCTAAGAACGTCCGGCTGACCTTGCTGGCGCTTGCGTTACTAGGGTTTCTGGTTGGCTGTGGGGGCGACGGTAGCGGCGTCGTGGTCGGCGGCGACTACCCAATTGCTTACGTCGACCGGTCGGTTGCTGCCGCCGGGGAAGCCGCCGATGGGGTGGTCTTCGTGCCCGGTGGGGACCTCTATTTACGCGAACTCTCCTCGCCCAACGCCGCGGCGCGCAACATCACCCGCGAATACACCCAGGGACGCGGCGACGTCGCCGGGCCGGAAGCCTCCTACGACGGCCGCCGGCTGGTGTTCTCCATGCGCGGGCCGAACGACCCGACCTGGAACATCTGGGAGTACTCGCTCGACAGCGGCACCCTGCGGCGGGTCATCCCGGATAACGAAACCGCCAATGCCGGCGACGACCTGGACCCGCATTACCTGCCGGACGGCCGTATCGTGTTCACCTCCAGCCGCCAGGCCGGCACCCGCGCCCAGCTGGAGCAGGCCGGGATCGAGCCGTACAGCTACCGCGACGGCTACGGCCGCGAAGCAGCGCTGGTGCTGCATGTGATGAACGCCGACGGCAGCGGCATCGAGCAGATTTCGTTCAACCAGAGCCACGACCGCAACCCGACCGTGCGGATGAACGGCGAGCTGATGTATGCCCGCTGGGAGCACATGGGCAACCGCAACCAGCAGCCGATCTTCACCATGCGGCCGGACGGCCGGCAGCTGGACGTGCTGTACGGCGCCTTCAGCCCCGGCGACAGCTTTCTGCATCCGCGCGAGCTGCCCGACGGCCGGATCATCTCGACCGTGCTGCCGCTGGCCGGGGTACGCAACGGCGGCGCCCTGGTGATCGCCGATGTGGTCGGCCACACCGACCATCAGCGCCGACTGGACGGCACCGCCGGCACCGGCCAGTACCAGCCGACTTTGTACGAGCTGCCGCTGGGCCGGGTGCCGTCGCCGAAAGGCCGCTATACCACGCCTTACCCGCTGTGGGACCGCAGCGGCCGAGTGCTGGTGGCATGGTCGCCGCAGCAGCGCGGCGGCACGGCCAGCTCGCTGCTGCCAGGCGAAACCGAACCGCGCTACGGCATTTATATGCTCAATCTCAACGACCGCAGCCTGCGGCCGATCGCCTTCGCCGAAACCGGCCGGGTGCTGACCGACCCGGTAGCGCTGATGCCCCGGCCCCGGCCGGCGATCATTGCGCCGGCGACACCGCCGGGCGAGCGGATTCCGGTCGAGCCCCGTCCCTTTCCATGCCCGGACGGTACCTGGAGAGAATCCTGTGACGGCATTCCAGAACCTGATCCGGAGCCGGTTTGTCCAGACGGCTTCAGGCCACGCCCGTTCCCTCCGAATGAATGCGAGCCGGAGCCAGAGCCGGACCCTGAGCCAACCTGTCCGGACGGCTACCGGCCACGGCCGTTCCCGACCCCACCGGATCAGTGCGAACCGGAACCGAAGCCGGATCCTGTGTGCCCGGAAGGCTACCGGCCGCGACCGTTCCCGCCGCCGACACCAACTCCGCCCCCGCCGGACGAGTGCGAACCGGACCCCGGCCCTGGGCCGGGGCCTGGTCCAGACCCGGATCCGGATCCAGACCCAGACCCAGGTCCGGGACCCGGACCTGGGCCGTCACCGGACAGCCGGGCCATCCTCAACATCCGCAGCGTCTACGACACCGACTTTCTCGACAGCATGGGCGACAGCGTGCTGGTCGCCGGCGAGCAGATTCCGCGCAGCGCCGATGGCCGGCCGGATCTGGCGCGGCTGCGCGACGCCAGCCAGACCAGCGCGGCCGAACGGCCGGCCCGCTTTCTGCGGGTCAGCCGGGCGGTGCCGCTGCCGCCCGGGCTGGCGCTGGACACCGTCAGCGGTACTGCCTTCAAGATGCAGCAGCTGCTGGGCTATGTGCCGATCGAGCCGGACGGCTCGGTGCGGGTCGCGGTGCCGGCGGACACCCCGCTCAGCCTGGCGGTGGTAGACGCCTACGGCCGCGCCTTCCAGACTCATACCAGCTGGCTGCAAGCTCGCCCCGGCGAGGAGCGCCGCTGCCATGGCTGTCACTCGGGGCATCGCAGCGAACAACCGCTCAATGTCGGCTCTCTGCTGGGCGGCCCGTTTGAAGGGGCGGTTGCGGCCTTGAGCGCGCAGCCGGGCGAAACCATGGCCGAGACCCGTACCCGCCTCAATCCCGCCGCGCTGCAACTGCAGCTGAATCCCGTGGCGCGGGATGTCTGGACCGACCCGGTCGTCGCCGGGCGCGGCCGCGACCCGGAGCTTTCACTGCCGCCTTCTCCAGCCGGCGTGCGTCCCGGCGACAGCATCGACTACGTCCGGCACATCCAGCCGATCTGGGATGCCAACTGCGTCAGCTGCCATACCGCGGGCAACCTGGACCTCAGCGCCACCCCTGGCCCCGCCGGCCGCCTGCGCTCTTATGACAGCCTGGTGCTGGGCCGGCCGATTGCTGACAGCGCCACCCAGCGTGATGGCCGAGTAGTGATCGAGCGCGCGCCGCCCTTGGTCAACGTCGGCGGCTCCGCCAACAGCTCCCGCAGCAGTCACCTGGTGGAGGTGCTGTTCGCTGAAGAGCTGCTGGCGCCGCAAGCGCTGAGCGGCGTCCCCGACCACAGCGGCTACATCAGCAGCGCCGAGCTGCGGCTGATTACCGAATGGATCGACCTGGGCGCGGCCTATCGCAACGCGCTCTCGCCAGAGCTGAGCGTGGCGCCACTGGACCGTGAGCAGTTTTCGGCGGAGGTGCATCCGCTGCTGCGCAGCCGCTGCCTCAGCTGCCATCTGCCCCATGCCACCAGCGGCGACCTGGACGCGCCCAATCACCGCAACCCGAACTACGCCCCCAACCGCTTTGCCCTCAGCGGCAACGCAGAGACCGATTTCGGCGCCGCCGCCGCCATGGT
>DASULL010000099.1:0-2277 GCA_036278215.1 Gammaproteobacteria bacterium
AAAACACCACCGCCGGTTTGAGCAGCCCACCACAACCAGCGCAATCGATAATGCGGAAGAAGCGGTAATCGACCTCGCCGGGATCGGCATCGCCGTCTGGCGCAATGGTCGCCGCCAACTCCGCCCAAGCAGGATTCAGCGCCGCCAGCTCCTGCTGGAGACCTCCCCGAGCCAACACTCGCCCGCAGTCCAGGCACTCAACCGTGTCCAGACGACCGTGCAGATCGGTGACCTTGCCGCTGCCAGCCTTCTGGTGCAGGCCGTCCACATTTTGGGTAACCAGCCAATGCAGCCGACCACTGTGCTCCAGCGCTGCCAGCGCACGGTGCGCTACGTTCGGCAGTGCATCGCGCATTCGCGGCCAGCCAAGCAGGCTGCGTGCCCAATAGCGACGACGCACGTCGACGCTGCGGACGAAATCGCCGAACTGAACCGGTGGCTGCCGCTTCCAGCTGCCGTCAGCGGCGCGGTAATCCGGGATGCCAGACCCGGTGCTGCAGCCCGCCCCTGTCAGCACCAGCAAGCGCCGGTGGCGCTGCGCGAAGTCGGCTAGCGCGTCATAAGCGGTGGATGTGGCAGCAGCTGTGATCATGCGGGCCAAAATGCCGTGTCCTGTTCCATCTGCGCCCGCAGCCAGCGCACGAACGCGATCACGGTCGGCTGCTGCCGGCTGCCCGGCGGAAACACTAAGTAATAGTCACCGCGACCGGCCAGCACAAGGTCGAATGGTTTCACCAGCCGCCCCGCCCGCAGATGCTCGCCGATCAGCGCCATATGGCCCAGGCCTACGCCGCGGCCGGCGATGGTTTCTTGCATAACCAGCTGCATGTCGCTGAAATGCAGCCCGCGCTGGCCATCGACGCCATCGACACCGGCTGCATCCAACCAATCCTGCCAAGTCACGTGAAAGCCCGCCAAGGCCGTACTTTCGTTGTGCAACAGGGTGTGATGGCGCAGATTGCGAGGGTCGATCAGGGCATTGGGGCCTTCCATCAGCCTTGGCGCACACACGGGCGTGAGTCCGTCCCGCCGCAGCAACTCGCTGGTAAAGCCGGGATAATTGCCGCGGCCGTAGCGAATCACGACATCGAACGCCTCTTGCAGCGCCTCTGCTGGCCGCATGCTGGCAGCAATCCGAATGTCCAGATCAGGATGCTCGGTGGCAAAACTCCACAAGCGGGGCCCTAGCCAAACGGCGGCAAAGCCAGGCGGCACGCTGACCGTCAGCACGCGGACCTGACCGGCCCGCCGGACGTAATCGGTTGCTTCCGCCAGCAGATCGAGCACCTCGGTGAGCCGAGGCAGATAAGCCCGCCCTGCTGGCGTAAGGGAAAGATGACGGGCGTGGCGCTCGAACAGCGCCAGCTCCAGCCAGTTCTCCAGCGCCTTCACCTGCTGGCTTACGGCTGCCGGCGTCACGAACAACTCCGCGGCGGCTTTAGTGAAGCTTTCATGCCGGGCGGCCGCCTCAAAGGCACGGACTGCATTGAGCGGAGGCAGAGCGCGGGTCGTCATGCCAAAGAAAACCTATGCCATTCCCTAAGAATTTCCAGTTTGCGGTGCAGCATAACGCCCATTAGATTGATACCCAATGACTGGGCCAGACACTTTGCTGAAAGCGACACAAGTCGACCCCAAGTTTAGCCTTGTTTTTGGTGTGATTGGATCCGCCGCTGTGTGGATGCCCTGACGGAGCCTCCTCCCTCTTCATCAGGGCTTAGCGTTCTCCTCCCTGGCAGTTGGTTTTGACTGCGGCGACCCTCTTCAGGGTCGCCTTTTTTTCCGCCGCTTTTTCTGGCGTCGTGCATACTCACGGATGGCCAGCAACCGCACGCAGCGCCAACACGCCAAGACAGATCAACACCCTAATCAATAGATGATCCCGCTCCGCGACAACAATCCGACGCAACGCGTTCCACTCTGCAACTATGCGCTTATTGTCAGTTGCATCCTGGTCTTTTTTTGGCAGTCCTCGCTGGATCCGCGCGCGAGCCAAGCGGCGATCTTCAGTTTCGGCCTTATTCCAGACGTCCTACTAGGCGACGCGCACCTGCCGCCAGAGCTGAACGTCGTGCCGGCTGTCGCCACCGTATTTACTTCCATGTTCCTACACGGCGGCTGGCTGCATCTGGCCGGCAACATGCTGTACTTGTGGATATTTGGCGACAATGTCGAAGACAGCATGGGCCATGGTCGCTTCCTTGTCTTCTATCTGCTCTGCGGCGTTGCCGCGGCCATGGCGCAGGCCCTGCCCGAACCAAGTTCGCAGGTCCCGAT
>DASULL010000100.1:0-2769 GCA_036278215.1 Gammaproteobacteria bacterium
CCGCAAAGCCCTGGAGGAGGATATGAACCACCAGCAGGACGACGCTCCCGCCGATCAGCGGCAGGAACGAGGATGCGGAGAAGAGGCCCGACTCCATCGTTCTTCCTTAGAGATCGAGAACCAGACGTTCCGGATCTTCCAGGCTCTCCTTGACGCGCACGAGGAAGGTCACCGCTTCCTTGCCGTCGACGATACGGTGGTCGTAGGAAAGCGCCAGATACATCATCGGGCGGATCACGATCTGGCCGCCGACGACAACCGGACGGTCCTGGATCTTGTGCATGCCGAGAATGCCCGACTGCGGCGGGTTCAGGATCGGCGTCGACAGCAGCGAGCCGAAGATACCGCCATTGGTGATGGAGAAGGTACCGCCGCTCAGCTCATCGATGCTGAGCTTGCCGTCGCGCGCCCGCGTGCCGTAATCGACCACCGCTTTCTCGACATCCGCCATGCTCAGACGATCGGCGTCGCGGATGATGGGTACCACCAAGCCGCGCGGCGTGCTGACAGCGATACCGATGTCGTAATAGCCGTGGTAGATCACGTCGGTGCCGTCGATCGACGCGTTCACCGCCGGGAAGCGCTTCAGCGCCTCGATGGAGGCCTTCACGAAGAACGACATGAAGCCGAGCTTGGTGTCGTGGGTCTTCTCGAACACGTCCCGGTACTTTGCCCGCAGATCCATCAGCGGCTTCATGTTGACCTCGTTGAACGTGGTCAACATGGCGGCATTGTGCTGCGCTTCGACCAGACGCTCAGCGATGCGCTGGCGCAGCCGGGTCATTGGAACCCGCCGCTCGGCACGCTCACCAAGCGGCTGCACCTGTATGCTCGGCTGCGCCGGGGCGGCCTTGGCCGCCGGCTGTACCACCGCCGGCGCCGCTTCCGGCTCAGCGGCCGAGGTGCCGCGCGGACGGATCGAATCGCCAGCCGAACCGGTGCCGGCCTCCATGAAATTCAACACGTCTTCCTTGGTCAGCCGGCCGTCGCGACCGGTCGCCGGGATCTGAGCTGGGTCGAGCCCATGTTCCGCCACCAAGCGGCGCACGGCGGGGCTGAGGTCCTCGGTATTGGTCGGCATCGCCGCCGTCCGAGCAGCCGGCTCGGCGGCCGGTTCAGCCGGCTTGGCCGCAGCCACCGCGGCACCCTGCTCCTGCAGGCGCGCCAGCAACTGCCCAGCGGTGACGGTGTCGCCCTCGCCCGCCAGCACTTCAGCCAGCACCCCATCCGCCGGCGCGGGAACTTCCAGCACCACCTTGTCGGTTTCGATATCGACCAGGTTTTCGTCGCGTCTGACCGTATCGCCCGGCTGCTTGTGCCAAGTGGCGATAGTCGCCTCAGACACGGATTCCGGCAGTGGCGGCACTTTAACTTCGATACTCATCTACTCCTCGCTTTAGGACATTTGCCTCGTCCTGACGGCATTGACTGGGGGCTATTTTTCGCTGTGATTGAGGTCGAGGGCCTGCTCCACCAAGCGACGCTGCTGCTCATGGTGCGGCTTGGAATACCCGACCGCTGGCGACGCCGATGCTTCGCGTCCGGCGTAGTACAGAGTCTGGTCTTCCTGCATGGCGCGCCGGAAATGGTGCTGGCTGGAGTACCAGGCTCCCTGGTTCTTCGGCTCTTCCTGGCACCACACCACCTGCTTGGCATTGGTGTAGCGGCGGCGCAGCAGGGCAACCAGCTCCTTTTCCGGGAACGGATAGAGCTGTTCGATACGGACGATGGCGATGTTGTCGATCTCGCGCTTGCGCCGCTCCTCCAGCAGGTCGAAGTAGACCTTGCCGCTGCACAGCACCACTCGCTCGACATTCTTCGCCTTCAGCTCGTCGACTTCGTCGATCACCAGCTGGAAACCGCCGTTGGCCAACTCGTCCAGAGTGGAGACCGACAGCTTGTGCCGCAGCAGGCTCTTCGGCGTCATCACCACCAGCGGCTTGCGGTACGGCCGCACCATCTGGCGACGGATCATGTGGAAGAACTGCGCCGGGGTCGACGGGATCACCACCTGGATGTTGTGCTCGGCGCAAAGCTGGAGGAAGCGCTCCAGCCGGGCCGACGAGTGCTCCGGCCCCTGGCCTTCATAACCGTGCGGCAGATACATGGTCAGGCCACACAGCCGGCCCCACTTGGCTTCGCCGGAGCTGATGAACTGATCGATCACCACCTGGGCGCCATTGACGAAGTCGCCGAACTGCGCCTCCCAGATCACCAGGGTGTGCGGATCGGAGCTGGCAAAACCGTATTCGTAGCCGAGCACCGCTTCTTCCGACAGCACCGAGTCGATGACCAGGAAGTCGTTGATGTCAGTGGTCAGGCTCTTCAGCGGCACGTAGGTGCTGCCGTCGACCGCGTTGTGCAGTACCGCATGCCGGTGGAAGAAGGTGCCGCGTCCGGAATCCTGGCCGGACAGCCGGATCTTGTGGCCTTCGGTCAGCAGGCTGGCGTAAGCCATGGTCTCGGCGAAGCCCCAGTCCATGGCCAGCGCCCCGGCCGCCATCTTGCGTCGGCTCTCGTAGATTGCCGCCACTCGGGCGTTGAGCTCGAAGCCTTCCGGCAGTTTCTGCAGCTGCTCCTGCAGTTCGCGAATCTTTGCCACCGGTACGGTGGTATCAGCCGGCTCGTCCCACTTGGTCTTCAGATACGGCGTCCAATCGATGCCGTACTGGTTATGCAAGCCTTCCAAGATGCCGCGGGCAACGATCTGACCGTTATCCAGCGCGTCCCGGTAGCGCTGGGTCAGGCCATCGGCGTCGCCAGCGCTGT
>DASULL010000101.1:0-4246 GCA_036278215.1 Gammaproteobacteria bacterium
ACAGCGGCGCACGCTGATCGAGCTGAAGCTGAATGACCTAGGTGTCAGCGCGGAGCCCGCCGCGTGATGAACCGGCTGGGTGCCTTGCTGCTGATGCTTGCGCTTGCCGGCTGCAGCAGCTTCGGCGGCGGTACGCGTGAAAACCTGCCGCCACCGCCCGCGGCCTCGGCCTACAAGACCGACGTAGGCGTTCGCGTAGCCTGGTCAAAATCCCTGGGTCGGTTGCCGGCGCAAGCCGGGTTTGCGTTGCGGCCGGCAGTGGCCGGCGACCGGGTCTTCGTGGCCAATGCCGAGGGTCGCGTGTCTGCGTTTGCAGTGGAAACCGGCCAGTTGGTCTGGCAGCGGGAGCTGGGGCGGCCGCTGTCGGCCGGTCCAGCCGCAGCCGGCGACTTGGTGGTGGTTGGCGCCCGCGATGGCGAGGCTGTCGGCCTGCGTGCTGCCGACGGTGAAATCCTATGGCGCTCCGGAGTCACCAGCGAAGTGCTGGCGGCCCCGGCGGTGGACACGGAGTTAGTGGTCGTTCGGGTGGCGGATGGCCGGGTATTTGGCCTGGATGCGAGTTCCGGTCGGCGTCGCTGGCTCTATGAACAGACAGTTCCCGCTTTGGCGCTGCGCGGCACTAGCAGCCCCTTGCTGGTGCCAGGACGACTAGTGGTCGTTGGCCTGGATACCGGCAAACTGGTGGCGCTGGCGCCGGATAGCGGCCGGCCGCTTTGGGAAGCGATTGTGGCTACTCCGCGAGGGCGTTCCGATCTGGAGCGACTAGTCGACATCGATGCCGATCCCTTGCTGTACCGCACCGATATTTATGCAGCCAGCTACAACGGCCGGCTGGCGGCTATCGACGCAGCCAGCGGCCGCACCCGCTGGGATCGGGAGCTGTCGGTGTTCGCCGGTCTGGCCGTGGATAGCGGACGTGTCTACGCCACCGATGCCGAGCGGCGAATCTGGGCTTTCGATCGCTTCAGCGGCGCTTCGGTGTGGCGTCAGGATGACCTGCGTGGATTGCAGCAGCTGACCGGCCCGGCGGTTTTCGGTGACTATGTTTTGGTTGGCGATGCTGCCGGTTATTTGAACTGGCTGTCGCTGCGCGACGGCAGTCTGCAGCGTCGGCAGAAAATCGGCGGCGCTTTCGTCGCGGCACCGATAGTGCAAAATGGCACCATCTATGTACTAACGGAAAAAGGCCTTACGGTGCTGCGCTGACCATGTGCCTGCTGTTGTTCGCTTACCGTGCCCACCCCGATTATCCGCTGGTCATCGCGGCCAACCGGGACGAGTTCCATCGGCGGCCAGCGGCGCCGGCTGGCTGGTGGGAAGAGGGCGATATTCTCGCTGGTCGCGATCTGGAGGCCGGCGGAACCTGGTTCGGCCTGAACCAGCGCGGCCGTTTCGCTGCCGTCACCAACTTCCGCGATCCCGGCAATCATCTGCCGGGAGCACGCTCTCGCGGCGATGTGGTCGTCGCGACCTTGCGTACTGAGCTCAATGGATCCGTCTGGCTGCGCAGGCTGGAGGCCGAAGGTGAGCGCTACAATGGCTTCAACCTGCTGTTCGGCGGCGCCACCGAGGGGATCTTCAGCTTCAGCAACCGCAGCCGTCAGCCGGGCGAGCTTGCCCCAGGCATCTATGGGCTGAGCAATCATCTGCTGGAAACGCCCTGGCCCAAGGTGTTACGGGGTAAAGCCAAGCTGCAAGCCTGTCTGCATTCCGACCAGCTAGCGAACCCCGAGCCTCTGCTGGATCTGCTCGGTGACCGTGAGCCGGCGCCGGATGGAGAGCTGCCCGCTACCGGCATTGGCATCGAGTGGGAGCGGCTGCTGTCGTCAATGTTCATTGTCAGCGCCGACTACGGAACGCGCGCCTCGACGGCTGTCCTGGTCGACCGCAGCGGCCAGATCGATTTCATGGAGCGCGCTTTCGATCCTAAGGGAGCGCCGATTTCCGAGCGCAGATTCCGCTTCCAGCCGCAAATAGTGTAATGGAATCTGGCCAGTTGAACGGATTTTGGTGAATTGCGGTTAAAGCGGGTGGATGCTACCCTCGACCGCGGCTTCCGGGCTTGAACCCTGGTGTGGTGTTATTGCTGCTGCGCTGTCTGGCGACCTCCATCCTGACGAGGAATCTCGATGCTGGAGAGGCGCGCCCCACAACAGAAAAGAATCAGGCCAACTTCGCGACATCTCGACCAGTCAGGCTAGTGCGCCTGTTTGGCAAGCGGCTGGCTGAACCGCAGCCTGCTGCTGGCGATACGTCGATATGGCGCCGACCTGCGGGGCTATCGCAGCCGCGGGCACGAATTTCTACGTTCGCAAGCAGAGGTTAATCATGCGAGTTATCTTGCTGGGGCCCCCCGGCGCGGGCAAAGGCACGCAAGCCGCTTATATCGCCGAAAAGCTCGGCGTGCCGCAAATCTCCACCGGCGACATGCTGCGCGCAGCGGTTAAAGCCGGCACCCCCTTGGGGCTGGAGGCCAAGAAGGTGATGGATACCGGCGGGCTGGTGTCTGACGCCCTGATCATCGGGTTGGTGAAGGAGCGGATTGGTGAGCCGGATTGCCGTAATGGCTTCCTGTTCGACGGCTTCCCCCGCACTATTGCCCAGGCAGATGCGCTGAAGACCGAAAACATCAGGATCGATGCTGTAGTCGAACTGCAGGTTGATGACGAAGAGATCGTCCATCGCATCAGTGGGCGCCGCATCCATCCCGGGTCGTCGCGTATTTATCACGTCCTCTACAATCCGCCGAAAGAGGATGGCAAGGACGATATTACCGGTGAGCCGCTGATCCAGCGCGATGACGACAAAGAGGAAACGGTTCGTCGTCGGCTCGAGGTCTATCATCAGCAGACCAAGCCACTGGTGAATTACTACTCCACTTGGGCAAACAGCGGCGATGCCGCCGCACCGCGTTACTTGGCGGTGGATGGCAAGGGTGCTGTGGAAGACGTCCAGCAGCGCATCATGGCCGGTCTCTCCGACTGAGAGCGCCTAAGAGCTAAAGGCTGACCGCGAGTGCCCGTTACGCAAGTGACGGGCACTTTTGTTTTGAGCAGTGTGGCAGGACAACTGTAACGGCGGGCTGTCGTACACTCTGCGTTTAGACGACATGGGAGCCGAAGCAATGCGCCCAACTCGCTGGCTGTTCCTGTTGCTGCTGGGTTTATTGTCGCTACCGGCGATTGCGGCGGAGAAGGTCGTGGTGCTGGAGTTAACCGGCGCCATCGGCCCGGCCAGCAGCGATTACCTTGAGCGGGCTTTGCGCCAGCCGGAAGTGCAGGGGAGCCAAGCGATCATTATACGAATCGATACCCCTGGCGGGCTGGATACCGCCATGCGCGATATTGTCCAGGCGATTATTGGTTCGCCGGTGCCGGTTATAGCTTATGTGGCGCCTGGCGGTGCGCGCGCGGCCAGTGCCGGTGCTTACATCCTTTACGCCGCGAATGTAGCCGCCATGGCGCCTGGCACTAACGTCGGCGCCGCGACCCCAGTGCAGTTGGGGGCGCCGGGTGTCCTGGAGCCGGAGTCGGACGGTCGGCAGAACGAGAAGTCCGCTCCCCAGCCGAAAAATGCCATGGAGCAGAAGATCCTCAACGATGCGGTCGCCTATATTCGCTCGCTCGCGGCCTTGCGCGGTCGTAACGCCGACTGGGCCGAGCAGGCGGTGCGCGAGGCGGCTAGTCTTGGCGCGGCGGAAGCGCTGCAGCGAGGTGTTATCGATATCGTTGCCGCCGATCTGAACGATCTGCTGCGCCAGCTGGATGGCCGTACCGTTACCTTGGGAGGGTCGACCCTGACGCTGGCGACCGCCGATGCCGAGGTGCTTCGGCTGGAGCCCGATTGGCGGACGCGGCTGCTTGCAGTCATCACCAACCCGAATGTCGCCTACATCCTGATGCTGATCGGGATTTATGGACTGATCTTCGAGCTGGCTGCCCCCGGCAGCATGGTGCCCGGTGTGCTCGGCGGGATCTGCTTGCTGCTGGCTTTATTCGCCTTTCAGGCGCTGCCAATCAGCTATGCCGGGCTGGGGCTGGTTCTGCTCGGCTTGGCATTCATCGCTGCTGAAGCATTCGTGCCTAGGTTCGGGATCTTGGGAAGAGGTGGAGTAATTTCCTTCGTGATCGGCTCCGTCATGCTGTTCGAGACAAATACGGCCGCTTTCCGCTTGTCGTTAGGGATCATCGCTGGCTTTGCCACCGTCAGCGTACTGCTGCTGGCGGGGATGGTCGCCATGCTGTTG
>DASULL010000102.1:0-8639 GCA_036278215.1 Gammaproteobacteria bacterium
GGCCGCCGCCCAGGTTGATGCGAGTGCGCACCGGCTCCGGGCCGAAGGCGGAGAACAGCGGCGAGACCACCGTGCCATTCTTTAGCCCGCCGAGCACGGTCAGATAGAGCGCCGGGATACGGCCGCACAGCACGAACAACCGGTCGCCCTTGCCGATCCCCAAGTGGCGCAGCACGTTACAAAAGCGGTTGCTGAGCCGGGCCAGCTCGGCGTAACTGAGCACCTGCTGGTCGCCGCTCTCGGGGAGGAAACGGAACGCCACCTTGGCCGCCTGCGATCCGACCACGTGCCGGTCGACCGCCTCATAGGCGAGGTTGAAACCGCCCCCCGGCAGGCCGGCAAGAACCTGCCGCACCGCCTGCCAGGAAAAAGCGCCGCAGGCCGCCTCGTAGTCCGACAAGTTGGGGCTAACGCGCAAGTCGGCTGCGGTCTTGGCGATGACAGCCGGTCGGGACATGGTTCCTTCCCTAAAAACGGGGCACGGTCATGGCATCGCTCTGAAATAGTCATCGCCGCGGCCGAATGAAAGGGGCTGCTCCCGCCTCATGGCCGGACCGGCAGCTCTTGCGGGCTTGCCGCCGCAATCATAAATGGTGTTCTCGAACAGACCGGTGTGGTAGCGGCCGCCGCCCAAGCTTCCGCAGGAGGAGCGACAGACGGAACGCCAACGAGGCAGGCTTGCCATGAAACCAAGCGACCCGAGCAAAACCGAAGCGCTCCATCTGCGCTGGTGGCAAGTCCTGTACCGCTATTCCCCTTTCGATGCGGGCGACTCTGGCTGGTCGCTAATCATGGTCTCGACCTACTTCGCCGCCTACTTGCAGGCGGTGCACGGGACGCCGGCATCCCACTTCGGCTGGACCATCAGCGCCGGCGCCCTGGTGATCGCGGTAGCTTCTCCTTTGCTGGGTGCCGTCGCCGACCGCCGCGGGCGGCGCCAGCCTTATCTGCGGATCGCCGTGATCGGCGTGGTCGCCGGCACCGCCGGCTTGGCCTGGGCGCCGTCCGCGGCGATTGCTCTCCTCCTGTTCCTGCTGGCCTATATCTGCGCCAACGCCGCTTACACCTTTTTCCTCGCCATGATTCCGGCGGTGACCGATAAGCGCGACGTCTACCGGGTGGTCAGCATGACGGTCGGGATCGGCTACGCCGGCAGCCTGGTCTGCATGCTCACCCTGAGCCGGCTGGTGCCCAGCAACGCGCTTGCCGGCCGAGTGTTCCTGCCAATGGCGCTGATCTATCTGCTGTTGGCCCTGCCGGCCATGTTCTGGGCGCCGGACTTTCCCGCCAAGAGCCCGGAACCACTCAATATCGGCGCCGCCTACCGCCAGATCCGTCAAACCCTGGCGAATGCCAGCCGCTACCGCCCCTTGTTCCGCTTCCTGCTTGGCAATTTTCTCTGCCAGAACGCGATTGCCTCCGTGGTCACCTTGATGGGTCTTTACTCCCGCAACGTCATGGGCTTTCAGGCGAGCGAACTGGCCAGCCTGTTCGCCCCAGCGATCGTGGTCGCCATGCTGTCGGCCTGGTTCGTGTTCGGCCCGCTGGTCCGCCTCCTTGGGCCGAAGCGCTCGGTCCTGCTGGCCTTGCTGCTCTGGCTGCTGCTGTTCGCCGCCATCGCACTGATCCGGCCCGGCGTCGTGTTCACTGCCGCTACGCTGCAGCTGGATGCTAAGGCTTTATTCGGCCTGATCGTGGCGCCGCTGGCCGGCCTCGGCCTGGCCGGCATCTGGTCGTCCAGCCAAGTGCTGTTCACCGCCTTGACGCCGGCGGAGAAATCCGGCGAGTTCTGGGGCCTGTACAACCTGTCCAGCCGTACTGCCAGTGTCCTTGGCGATGCCACCTGGTCGGCCATTCTCAGCCTGTTCGGCGAGCAGCTGTTCGGCTACCAGGTAGCGGTCGCCGCGCTGGCCGCCTACGTGCTGCTGGGAGCGATGCTGATCACGACGGTGCCGAACGTGCGCCCGTCTGACCTGAATTTCATCCGCTCTGCCTGAAGGCCGGTAGCTGCGGCCGTTCGTTCCATTCCTTCCGGTCAGCTTGGTTTTGCCGTAGCGAAATCCATTATTCAGCTATGGCGTACCCGACCAATGGTCGGGCCGATCGAACGCGGCTACCTGAGATGTTGTTCTTGCTAGGCTGCTGCGCCGTTTTGCCATGTCTTCAGTGAGAGTCGACAGGCGATGCATGGAGGGCGAGCCGTGGACTACTTCGTTACCGGGGCGACAGGCTTCATCGGGCGGCGGCTGGTTCAGCGGCTGCTGGCCAGAGACGGCAAGATCTTCGTGCTGGTACGCGGGGAATCGGCGGAAAAACTGGCGGCGCTACGCGCTTATTGGGGAGACGAAGCCGAGCAGCGCATCGTCCCCATTCAGGGCGACCTGACCCAACCCCAGTTGGGACTGGCGGCCGACGATCTGGCGACGCTGCGCGGCCAGATCGGTCATTTCTTTCACCTGGCAGCGATTTACAACATCAATGCCAGCGCCGAAAGCCAGCAACGGGCCAATGTCGACGGCACTCGCGAGGCACTCGCCTGTGCCGAAGCGCTGGAAGCCGGCTGCTTCCACCACATCAGCTCCATCGCCGCCGCCGGACTTTATCCCGGCGTCTTCAGCGAAGACATGTTCGAGCAGGCGGAACACCTGGGGCATCCCTATTTTTCCACCAAGCACGAAGGCGAGCGCCTGGTGCGCCAGCAATATCCACGGCCCTGGCGCATCTATCGCCCCGCTTTCGTCGTCGGCGACTCCCGTACCGGCGAGATGGACAAAATCGACGGGCCCTACTACCTGTTCAAGCCCATCCAACGGTTACGCGATGCCTTGCCGCAGTGGTTCCCGGTGCTCGGCCTGGAGGGCGGCTACGTCAACATGGTGCCGGTGGATTACGTGGTCCAGGCGCTGGACCATCTGAGCCACCTCCCTGATCTGGACGGTCAGACCTTCCAACTGGTAGATCCGGCGCCGCATCGTTTCAGTGAGGTAATCCGGATTTTTTGCCACGCCGCCCACGCGCCGGAACCGGTCGGCACGATCAACGCGCGGCTGTTCACTCTTCTGCCGAGCTTCGCCCGTGCCATGCTGAGCGAACTGGAACCGGCGCGGCAGATAGGGACGGATATCCTGCAGGCGCTTGGGCTGCCGGCCGAGGTGTTCCGCTTCATCAACTGGCCGACCCGCTACGACAACCGCCGCACCTGGGGACTGCTGGCCGAGGCCGGCATAGAGCTACCGCCGCTGGACAGCTATGCCTGGCGCCTCTGGGACTACTGGGAGCGCCACCTGGATCCAGACCTGTTCCGGGAGCAGCGGCTGCGCGACGCGGTGGCGGGCAAAGTGGTGGTTATCACCGGCGGCTCATCCGGCATAGGCCGGGCTACCGCCTTTCGGCTCGCCCAGGCTGGCGCCCGGCTGGCGTTGGTGTCGCGCGACGAAACCGAGCTGCAGGAAACCAGTGCGGCCCTGACCGCCCAAGGCGGTAGCGTCGCCTTCTATGTGACCGATCTTACCGATATGGATGCCTGCGGCGCGGTAATCGAGCAGATCCTGCGGGATCATGGCCAGATCGATGTGCTGATCAACAATGCCGGCCGCTCGATCCGGCGCGCCATCGAGCACGCCTACGACCGTCTGCACGACTACCAGCGGACCATGCAGCTTAACTACTTCGCCTGCGTCAAGCTGACCCTGGCGGTACTGCCGAGCATGGTGGAACGCGACAGCGGCCAGATAATCAACATCTCTTCCATCGGCGTGTTGAGCAATGCACCGCGATTTTCCGCGTATGTGGCGTCGAAAGCGGCTCTGGAAGCGTTCTCCCGCTGTGCCGGCGCCGAATTCGCCCATACCGGCATCGACTTCACCATCATCAATTTCCCCTTGGTGCGCACGCCGATGATCGCTCCGACCGAAAGCTACCGGAATGCGCACACCCTCAGCCCCGAGCAGGCAGCGGAAATGGTGGTGGAGGCGTTGATCAAGCGGCCGGAACGGGTCGCCACCGGCCTGGGCAAGCTGTCGCAGCTGATCCATGCCTTCACGCCGCAGGTCGGCCAGCGGATCATGAACGCGGGCTTTCGAGAATTTCCGGAATCCGCTGCCGCGCTTGGCGGCAAGGCGGCGACAACGGCACCGTCATCATCGCCGCCATCCGCCGGCCAGATGGCCCTCGCCCGGCTGTTGCGCGGGGTGCACTGGTAGCCGTGGTACACCATCCGCCGCTCTGCCTCAGCCAAGCTCTGGGAGCCGCGCGGCGCTGCCGCCGCACGACGCCGCTTACCACTTGCCGTAATAGCCTTCCTTGAGCGCATCGAACAGGTTGGCAGCGGTGTGCATCTCGCCGTCGTACTCGATCTGCTCGTTGCCCTTGGCTTCCACCACCGAGCCGTCCGCCAAGGTGAACTTGTAGGTGGTGCTGGCGAGGTCCTTCTCCTTCACCAGCACGCCTTGGAAGGCTTCCGGATTGAAGCGGAAGGTGGTGCAGCCCTTCAGACCCTGCTTGTAGGCGTACAGATAGATGTCCTTGAAGTCCTCGAACGGATAGTCGGTGGGGACGTTAGCCGTCTTCGAGATCGAGGAGTCTATCCACTTCTGCGCCGCCGCCTGGATATCGACGTGCTGCTTCGGCGTGATGTCGTCGGCGGTAATGAAATAATCCGGCAGCCCCTTGCTCGGCTCCGCCTCCGGATCGACGAAGTGCCGGTAGGCCAGCAGCTCCATCGAGAACACGTCGATCTGTTCCTTCGACTTCTTGCCCTCGCGGATCACGTTGCGGAAGTAGTGATGGGCGAAGCTCGGCTCGATGCCGTTGCTGGCGTTGTTGGCCAGCGACAGCGAGATGGTGCCGGTGGGAGCGATGGAGCTGTGGTGGGTAAAGCGCGAACCTACCTCGGCCAACTGCTCGATCAACTCCGGTCGCTCCCGGCCAACCTGCTGCATGTAGCGGGAGTACTTGGCCCACAGCACCCGGCCCTTGACCTTGTCGCCCACCTTGTAGCCGTCGGCCAACATCTCCGGCCGCTTGGCCAGCATCTCCACGGTAACGGTGAACTCTTCGTCCATGATCGGCGCCGGCCCCTTCTCACGGGCTAGTTCCAGCGCCACTTCCCAGCCGACCAGCGCCATTTCCTTGGCGACCTGCTCGGTGAACTCGACCGAAGCGGCATCGCCGTACTTCATGCCGAGCATGGTGATGGTCGAGCCCAGGCCGAGGAAACCCATGCCATGGCGTCGCTTGGCGAGGATCTCGCGGCGCTGCTCTGCCAGCGGCAGGCCGTTGATCTCAACCACGTTGTCCAGCATGCGGGTGAAGATGGCCACCACCTTGCGGTACTCGTCCCAGTCGAAGCGGGCCTTCGGCTTGAACGGGTCGCGCACGAACTTGGTGAGGTTGACCGAGCCGAGCAGGCAGGCACCATAGGGCGGCAGCGGCTGCTCGCCGCAGGGATTGGTGGCGCGGATGCTCTCGCAGAACCAGTTGTTGTTCATCTCATTGACCCGGTCGATGAGGATGAAGCCCGGTTCGGCGAAGTCGTAGGTGGACGACATGATCAGGTCCCACAGGCGGCGAGCCTTGATGACCTTGTAGATCCGGCAGGCTACCTGTCCTTCGCCGTTGCTGCGGTAGCTCTCATTGTTCGGCCACTCGCGCCAGATCACGGTCGAGGCGTCGTTCAGATCGATCTGGTCTTCCTCGATCTCCTTCTCGCTCATCGGAAAGGCCAGCGGCCAATCGGCATCGGCGTCGACCGCGCGCATGAACTCGTCGGTGATCAGCAGGCTCAGATTGAACTGGCGCAGCCGACCGTCCTCGCGCTTGGCGCGGATGAAGTCCAGCACGTCCGGATGACCGACGTCGAAAGTCGCCATCTGCGCGCCACGACGACCGCCGGCGGACGATACCGTGAAGCACATCTTGTCGTAGATATCCATGAACGACAGCGGCCCGCTGGTGTAAGCGCCGGCGCCGGAAACATAGGCGCCGCGCGGCCGCAGCGTCGAGAACTCGTAGCCGATGCCGCAGCCGGCCTTCAAGGTCAGGCCCGCCTCGTGCACCTTCTCGAGGATGTCGTTCATCGAGTCGCCAATGGTGCCGGAAACGGTGCAGTTGATCGTCGAGGTGGCCGGCTTGTGCTCCAGCGCCCCAGCGTTGGAGGTGATGCGGCCGGCCGGGATGGCGCCATTGCGCAGGGCATAGAGGAATTTCTCGGTCCACTCCTCGCGCTTCTCGGGCGTTTCCACCTCGGCGAGCGCATGGGCGACGCGCTTGAAAGTATCGTCCACCGTGCGGTCGATGACGCGGCCATCCTTCGCCTTCAGTCGATACTTGGTATCCCAGATATCCATCGAGGCGGGCTGGAACGGAATATCGGCAACCGCATTACGGATAGCGCGTACCTTCGCTGTACTGGACATCTTCTTTCCCCTTGTCCTACGTCTGCGCCCGAGACCTGGGCGGATCAAAGACTTGTTCGAGTTATCCACAAACTGCCCACAGGCTGAGCATGGGCCTCCTTGATGAAACCCCAAGATATTGTGGCGGCGGCCGGATCTTACCCCACCATATATGGACGTCGTCAACTTCGGTTTTCAATGCCCGGTAGAAACGCGAAGACTTCAATAGCTTAGACAATGGCAGCCAACAAGGTGCGGCCGCTGTGCGCCGCAGCGGCGGAAGCGAGCAGCAGCGGGCCGTTCCGGCTGCCGAAGCGGGCCTCCGGACAAGAGGTTTTTCAGTGGGAAAGGGTCGAGGAAAAAGCGTTCAGCACGATCACGCCGGCAACGATCAGCGCCATCCCGATGATCGCCGCCAGGTCCAGGCTCTGCCCGAACACCAGCCAGCCCACTAGAGCGATGAGCCCCACCCCCACCCCCGACCAGATCGCATAAGCGACCCCCACCGGCAGCGTTCGCAGGGTCAGCGAGAGAAAATAGAAAGCGGCGGCGTAGCAGATCACCACGACGACGGATGGACCGGGCTTGGTGAAGCCTTCCGCTGCCTTCAGGAAGCTGGTACCGATGACCTCCGCGCCGATGGCCAGCGCCAGCAGCAGCCAGTGGGACATGAGCGTTGCCTCATTTTGCCGGGAAACCGGCGCAGCATTCCTCTCGGGGTACGCCGCGCCGGACGCTTGCATGTTACTCCCGCTTGCCGCGCTAGGCAGCGCCGAACCAATGCTGCCACACCAGCCGCGCGGTCAGTGCCAGCACTACCAGAATGAACACCGGCCGGATGAACGTGGCACCGCCCTGGATCGCCATTCGTGCTCCCAGAAACGCGCCCGCCATCAGGGCGAGCCCCATGCTGATGCCAAGCAGCCAGGCCACCTGACCGGAGATGACGAACACCGTCAGGGCCATGGCATTGCTGACAAAGTTCATGCTCCGTGCCACACCGCTGGCGCGCACCAGGTCGAGCGGATAGAGCAGCAGGGTGCTGACCGTCCAGAAGGCCCCTGTGCCCGGACCGGCGACCCCATCATAGAACCCCAGCGTCAGCCCTTGCGGCCACTGCCGGCCCCGGCCGATGGGGGCAGCGGCCACCGGCGCCGCCGTCGGCGCCCGGCTAAACAGCAGGTACAGCCCGCAGCCGAACACCACCACCGGCAACATCTGGTTCAGCCAGGCGGCCGGCAGCGATTGCGCCAGCGCGGCGCCCAGCCCGGCGCCGACAGCGGTGCCCAGTAGCGCGTTACGCCATTGACTGGGGAGGAACAGCTTGCGGCGGTAGAAGGTGTAACCGGCGGTAGCCGAACCGAACGTGGCGCACAGTTTGTTGGTGCCCAACACCAGGTGCGGCGGCAAGCCGGCGGTCAGCAGGGCGGGTATCGTCAGCAACCCGCCGCCGCCGGCAATGGCATCGATGAAACCTGCCAGAAAGGCGACACTGGCGAGCAGGATCAGCATTGCCGGCCCTACGGCAAGCTCGAATGATAAAGACATCAAGATCGACCTATGTTCGGTTATTGGCGGGCCGGCCGGCGGCCGGTTGCTACGTTGCGCATCATGCAGATTTGTCGGCGCTGATGGAATCTCCCCCCGCACCGTCCCCACCCTGGCCGCAATGGCCAAGACCAGGGCTGAAAGGCGGCTGGCGACGAAACTGAATGGCCCTCCTTGTCGAGGCGCGGCTCGGACCCAAAACACACCCCGATTGGAGGTACCCCGGATAGGTTCCGGCGTTGCGGATATACTGAATCGCTAAAGGGAATTGCGACTACAGGAAGGAGCTAGACGATGCACGTGCTTGCTGACGATTTCACCACCGGAACTTTCCGCGCTCCGGAACCACCCTGCCTGTCCTTGTACCAGCCGACCCACCGCAGCCACCCGGAAAAGGCGCAGGACCCGATCCGGTTTCGCAACCTAGTCAAATCCATGGAAGAGTCGCTGCGACAGAAGTATCCAAAGCGCGATATCGAGTCGCTGCTACAGCCGTTTTACACGCTGGCGGATGACTCGGTTTTCTGGAACACCACCCAGGAGGGGCTGGCCGTGCTCGCCTCTCCCGATATATTCCGGGTCTACAAGCTGCAGCGCCCCGTTGCCGAGCTGGCGGTGGTGGCCGACAGCTTTCATATCAAGCCGCTGCTGCGCATCGTGCAATCCGCGGATCGTTATCAGATACTCGGGCTCAGC
>DASULL010000103.1:0-2665 GCA_036278215.1 Gammaproteobacteria bacterium
AACCGACCTCGGCAAGGCCGACCCCCGGCTGCGCCGCTTCGCCGAGGCGCTGGTGGCGGCCCAATTCCAGGTGCTGGTGCCGGAGCTGACCAGCCTGACCCGGTTTCGGGTGGAGGCGGCCAACATCGATGCCGTGGCCGATGCCGTCGCTTATCTGCAGACCCTGCCGCAGCCGCCGGGCGGCCGGCTGGGCTTGGTCGCGATCAGTTATGCCGGCGGCCCGGCGGTACTGGCGGCGGTCGGCGAGGCAAGCCCGGCGGTGGACTTCGTTTTCTGCGTCGGCACTTATTACGACCTGACCGAGGCGATCACCTTCGCCACCACCGGCTGGTATCGCGACCACGGCGAGCTTCGCTACCGGCCGCCGCTCGAGGCGGGCCGCTGGTTACTGCTGTTCGGGCAGAGCGAGCAGCTGGCCGGGCCGGACGGCGAGCTGCTGCGGGAGATCGCCCGGCGCCGGCTGCAAGACCCGCAGGCCGACGTCACCGCCTTGACGACGTCGCTCGGCGAGGCCGGCCGCGCCGCCTCTGCCCTGGCGAACAACCGGGATCCCGCGCGGGTGCCGGCGCTGATCGCCGCGCTGCCCGAGTCGCTGCAGCGCGAGTTCCGGACGCTGGATCTGGCGGAGCAGGATCTGTCGGGGCTCAAGGCGGAGCTGATCCTGCTGCACGGCCGCGACGACCCCATGATCCCCGCCGAACAAAGCGAGGCGCTGGCCAGTGCCGTACCAAACGCGCGGGTGCGGCTGTTTCTGGTCAATGGGCTCATGCACGTCGACGTGCAGCCAGGATGGCGCGATGCGCTCGCCCTGTGGCAGGTGGCGGTCGCCCTGCTCGAGGCGCGCGACGGCGTGAACCGCTAACGGTGCCGCGACCGGCACCCGCGAAGGACAGCCCTCCCCGGGTGCCGGGTTGCCTCAGGCAGCCAGTCGAGGAGCTAGCTCCTCAAGCGTGACGTGACCGAGGAAGCAACCGTTCGGCGGAATCTGCGGATTCTGCTCAACTGCGTGGGCGAATTGCACCGCCGGGTCGTCCGCGAGCCTGCTCAGGTAGCCAGCCAGGCGCGGATAATCCAGCTCCATGTCGAACAAACGGTGGTAGCTGGCCCAGCGGCCGATGCCCGCCAGATAGGCGTCGGCCACCGTGCGTTGTTCGCCAAGCAGCCATTGGCGGTCGGCTAGTAGCTGATTCAGATGAGCGCACTGCTGGCGTACACCCTTCTCACCGCGCTCGCGCAGCAGCGCCGCCTGTTCGCGGCTCAGCCCCTGCGCTTCGTACAGCGTCCACAGCGGGGAGAAGGCGTAGAAGAAGTCGGTATTGAGATAGGCCAGCATCTCGTTCAGGCGATCGAGCTGGCGGCTGCCCTGAGAGAAGCCGAGGCCGCTGTCGCGATCGCGCGCCGCCAAGTGCTGGAGGATGGCCAAGCTCTGCGCCAGTGATTCGCCGTCCTCCAGCAGCAGTGCTGGTGTCTGTAACAAGCGGTTTACCCGGCTGTACAGAGGGTTCCACGGCTGCTCAAGCATCTCGATACGGCAAAGTCGATAGGGCTGGCCTAGCCACTCCAGGGCGACGATCGAGCCAAACGAGCAGCCTTGGGGCACGCCGTAAAACAGTACTGGTTCCATATTTCACTCCTTTCTGCGGTTGTTGAGGATGTAAACCGCACGAAAAGTGTATTGGCGTGAACGTTGCTGCTGTAGATAGCGATTCGTAAACTCATCGTCCACATACGTGAACGACAGGCCGCTGCGTTGCTCAACCTCAATGACCTTTATTTGTTCGTTCAGGTCGTCGACAGCCGCGGCTTTGCCCCAGCCGCCCGCCGGCTGGGCGTGCCGAAATCGACGCTCAGCAAGCGAATCGCTCAACTGGAGAAGGAACTGGGCGTAACCCTGGTACACCGTACGTCGCGGAGCTTTACGGTGACCGACATCGGCGCAGACTTCTACCGGCACGCCGCGGCGATGCTGATCGAGGCGGAGGCGGCAGAGGACGTGGTCAAGGGCCGGCTGGCAGAGCCGGCCGGAACGGTGCGCATCACCGCCTCGATACCCTCGGTGCAGCTCACGCTGGCCGACCTACTGCCGGACTTGGCTCTGAAGTACCCGAAGATTCAGCTCGTGGTGCACGCCACCGACCGCTTCGTCGATATCGTCCAGGAAGGCTTCGACATCGCGCTGCGCGCGCACTTCGCACCGTTGCCCGATTCCGACCTGGTCCAACGGCGCCTCAGCGTCGAGCCAATCTACCTGGTGGCATCGCCCAGCTATTTGGAGCAGCGAGGAGTACCGCAGCACCCGACCGAGCTCACAGAGCATGATGGTCTGCCGGTTTCCCGGACCCTGCCGTCCTGGCGGCTTACCAGCGACGCTGGAGAGGTAGTCGAGGTGTATGCGAAGCCGCGGCTGATCGCCGATGAGTCCGTCACACTGCTTCGGGCGGCCGAGGCGGGGCTGGGCATAGCTTGCCTTCCCAGGCACCTGTGCCGCTCCGCCCTCGACGCGGGCAGACTCGCGCGTGTGCTGACAGGCTGGACCGCGGGCAGCGTGACGACCACCCTGCTCATGCCGCGCCGCCGTGGCGATCTGCCCGCCGTGCGGGCCGTGGTGAACTTTCTCGTGGAGCGGTACCGCGAGTAGCTCCAGCAGCGGGCCTGGCTGGGAAGA
>DASULL010000104.1:0-8366 GCA_036278215.1 Gammaproteobacteria bacterium
GTGATGGCGTTTGAGGCTCTCACGCAGTTTGCCTTGCTCATAGGCTGTGCGCGCCTGACGGATGCTGGCTACGCTGATTTCCTCGGTGAGGACGTGCGGCGCCATCAACACGGCGCCGATAACTCGCGGGTCCTGCACCCCGCCGGCATTGATCAGGGCGATAGACGCACCATCGCTGTGGCCGACCAGAATGGTCTGGCGGATGCCGGCAGCATTCAGCAGCTTGGGCAGCACTTCCAGACCTTCGTGGTGCATATAAGAAAGCGGGCGCGGTACCTCGACCGGATCGGAGCGACCGTAGCCCTGCCGGCTATAGGCCAGGACGCCCCAGCCGCTCAATTCCGCCAACCGTTGCGGGAAGTCTTTCCATAGCGACACACTGCCCAGCCCTTCGTGTAGCAGCACCAGGGTCGGCGCTTCCGCCGGCCTTGGTCCGATCCATAACGTCTCCAGGCGGACGCCGTCGACGTCAAGGTACTTTGTTTCGCTCATGCCGTGCCCCGTCCCTGATCCATCTGCCGCAGCACAAAGCGTTGCACCTTGCCCGTTGCTGTCTTTGGCAGGGCATCCATGAATTCGATCCAGCGCGGGTATTTCCATGGCGCCACTTTCAACTTGACGAAGGCCTGCAGTTCCTTGGCGAGCTCCGCGGATGGCTGAATGCCGTTTTTCAAGACCACATAAGCCTTCGGTTTAACCAGATCGGCGGCGTCATGGTGGGGGATGACAGCGGCTTCCAGCACTTTGTCGTGCTCGATCAGAGCTGACTCGACTTCGAACGGCGAGACCCAGTTGCCGCCCACCTTCATCATGTCGTCGACACGGCCGCAGTAATGGTAGTACCCTTCGTCGTCTTGGTAGTACTTGTCGCCGGTCCGAGTCCAGCAGCCAATAAAGGTGTCGAGGCTTTTCTCGCGCTGGTTCCAGTAGGCTTCCGCCGAAGAGGGGCCGCTGATCAGCAGCTCGCCGATCTCGCCAACCGCGACATCATTGTTCTGATCGTCGACCAGGCGGGCGTGGTAGCCAGGCACTGGCATGCCGGACGTGCCATAGCGGACTTTGCCCGGCTGGTTGCTGAGGAAGATGTGTAGCATTTCGGTCGAGCCCACGCCGTCGAGGATGGCGGCGCCGAAGCGGCTTTCCCAGCGTTTGCCGACTTCGGCCGGCAGAGCCTCACCGGCGGAAATGCAGCGTCGTAGCCGTTGCGAGCCAGAGTCACGGTTGTTGTTTTCGTCGGCGAGAATAGCGGCGTAGAGTGTCGGTACGCCGCAAAACAGCGTCGGTTGATGCGTTCGGAGGACGTGCATGACAGCGGCTGGTGTGGGGCGTTCGGCCATGTACACCGCGGTGGCGCCGACGGCAAAAGGAAAGGTCATGCCATTACCGAGACCGTAGGCGAAAAAGAGCTTGGCAGCGGAAAATACGACGTCATTCTCTTCAATGCCCAGTACGTTCTTGGCGTAGAGCTCGGAGGTCGCTTTCAGGTTGCGGTGAAGGTGGCGTACCCCTTTGGGTGCACCGGTGGAGCCGGAGGAGTAGAGCCAGAAGGCGCAGTCGTCGGCTGTGGTCGGAGCCGCCTCCAGCTCACTGGAAGCACGCGCGGTAAGGGCTGCTAAGGTCGGCCGGCCGCCGGCCGGCTCACCATCGATGATCACGTGCTCCAGGAAAGGCTGTCCTGCCAGAGCGGGGCCCACCTGCCCCAGTAGATCCTCGCTGACGACCAGCACCTGCGCGCGGCTGTCACCGATGATGTGTTCGTAGCTGTCCGGCGTTAGCAGGGTATTGATTGGAACAGGGATATAGCCTGCCTTTATGGCGCCCCAGAACACAGCTGGAAAGTTCACAGTGTCGAGCATGATCATCGCGACTCGCGCTTCCTGGCGCAGTCCGAGAGCTTTGAGGGCATTGCCGGCGCGGTTGGTTCGCTCAGCCAGTTCGGCGTAGGTATAGCTGCTGCTGTCGTCGATGACGGCTGTCTTGTCGGCGCGGCCGCTATTGAGATGGCTGTCGATGAATTCTGTGGCTGCGTTGTACTGGCGCGCGAATCTCAGCTCCGGTGGCTGCGTACTCGTCAGATCTGCCACTGTCGCACTCATGGGCTCTCTCCTCCTCATGATTGAATGTTCGCGCTAGGGCTCTAGCCGGCCCTCTTATGTGCGCGATCCGGTCGTACAGCCGGCTCTTACCGCTATCTGCCGAACTCGATTTCTCCTTGCGGCAAAAGATATAGCACCAGCGCTTCGCCCTCGCTGACGGTGGGCGAGTGGGCGCTGCCGGGGGCGTAGACGAGCCAGCCGGCACCACGGCCATCGAAGCGTGCCGATGGGCTGATTGGCATGATCATGTCGATCTCGCCTTGCGGATGGCGATGATGCGGCCCGGCGATATCCTGCATGTACACCACGTCCACGCTGAAGCCGTGGGTTGCACCGCTCGGTTTGATGACGCGGCCAAAGCGGATGCCGGCATGTTCGCGGTTGCACATCCAGCCATCCCGGATAGCTTGGTGGCAGGCCGTCTCGATGGCCTTGAAGTCTTCCCCATCAGGAGGAAACGTTTGATTCAAGAGATCCTCAAGCGCTTGATCGATAGGTCTTCCCGCGATCGCGGCGGTAATGCTGGCGATACGGGATTGGAAGGCTGCAGCTGGCTCCATGATCATGTACCTCCGCTATACCTAATTAATTCGAGGCGGGTGGTAGTTGCCGGCGTAGTGTCAAATCCGGCATGAAGCATAGTGCATAGTGGTTGTTATGGTGGCACTATGGTGCATAGTGATGCAATATAGTTTTTGGTGCCTTGCTGGAGGTCTGGCGGATGCGGACAAGGTGGCGCGGTAGGTGGATCTAGGTCCGACAGACTCCCGGAGGTGCGGCGGGTTTAGTGCACCCAAGAGAAGTAAGTAGCCCAAGAGCTATCCGGAACCCCAAGGAAGGCGGGAGGAGAATATGTCGATGCTGCAGCAGGGTGCATCCGCATCCATTTTTGCCCCTGTCGAGGTGGTTTTTACCGAGCGCGACGATGGCTGCCACTTGCTCGAGTCACCCTTTGCTCTGGGTCCCTACCCGGGCAAGATTGGCGAATTTCTTTACCACTGGGCGGAGCGGGAACCCGATGCCTGCTTTCTGGCCGAGCGAGGCGCTGACGGCAAGTGGCGGCGACTCAGCTATGGCGAGGCGCTTATCAAGGTCGAGGCCTTGGGGCAGAGCCTTATCAATCGCGGCCTGAATGCAGAACGGCCGGTGATGATTCTCTCCGGTAACAGCATTGAGACGGCGTTGTTGACGCTGGCCGCGATGCATGTCGGCGTCCCGGCAGCGCCGGTTTCGCCGGCATACTCGCTGATGTCGAGGGACTACGTCCGGCTCAAGCATGTATGTGATCTGCTGCGGCCAGGCTTGATCTACGCCGCCAGCGCCGAGACGTTCGGCGGCGCTTTGGCGGCTGTAAGGGACAGCGGCGCCGAGGTGATCAGCGCTGACGGGGCTGGTGAACTGGTCGACGGCGCATTGTCGGAATTGTTGGCAACGGTGCCGGGGCCTGAACTGCGGGTGCGTTATGCCCAGGTCGGTCCTGATACGGTCGGGAAGATCCTGTTCACCTCCGGTTCCACCGGTCTGCCTAAGGGTGTAATCAATACCCAGCGCATGCTCTGCTCCAATCAGCAAGCCATCGCGCAGGCGTGGCCTTTCATCGAGCAGGAACGGCCGATCATCGTCGACTGGCTGCCGTGGCATCACACTTTCGGTGGCAACCATAACTTCAACCTGATGCTGCGCAACGGCGGTGCGCTTTACATAGATCAGGGCAAGCCCATGCCCGGCTTGATCGAAGAATCAGTAAAAAATCTGCGTGAGATCTCGCCGACCCTTTACTTCAACGTGCCTGGCGGTTTTCAGGCGCTGCTGCCGTATCTAGAGGGAGATGAGGCGCTGCGGGACATGTTTTTCCGCCGGCTCAAACTGATCTTTTATGCCGCCGCCTCGCTCCCGCAAACTTTGTGGGAGCGCCTTGAGAAACTCTCCATAGCAAGCCTCGGCTATAAAGTACCGATGGTATCTGCCTGGGGCGCCACAGAAACGGCGCCGCTGGTAACGATAGTGCATTACCCGATAGATCGTGCCGGTGTCATCGGAGTGCCCGCTCCTGGTTGCCAGCTCAAGCTAGTGCCGCAGATGGGGAAGTGGGAGATACGGGTCAAAGGGCCGAATGTTACCCCGGGTTACTGGAAAAACAGCGATCAGACCCGGCAGGCCTTCGATGAAGAGGGCTACTACAAGATAGGCGATGCTGTCCGGTTAGCCGATCCTACTATGCCCGAGAAAGGTGTCGTTTTCGACGGGCGCATCGGCGAGAACTTCAAGCTAACCAGTGGTACCTGGGTACATGTCGGGGAGCTGCGTCTCAAGCTGATCGAGGCGGCCGCTCCGGTGATTCAGGATTGTGTCATCACCGGTCATGACCGCGATGAACTCGGCGTGCTGGTATTCCCTAGCGAAGCCGGTTGCCGTCATGTGGCCGGGGAGACTGGTGCTGCTCTGCAAGATAAGTCGCTATGGAGCTGCGAGGCGGTAGTAAACCATCTCAGGCGAGCCTTGCAGGAGCACAACCGCAACAGCGGTGGGAACAGCAACCGCATCTCCCGCTGCCTGATTCTCACTCAGCCGCCGTCGCTGGATGCCGGCGAGATCACCGATAAGGGTTATATCAACCAAGCCAGGGTACTGGAGTGTCGCGCGGAGCTGGTCGAGCAGCTTTACGCCGATGGCGAGGGCGTATTGCGTCTCTAATAGTGCAACTAGAGGGGAGCGGTATATGGCTACTGCGATAAGTGCCCGGAGGCCGTTTTTGGGAGCTGTCTACCACGATGTATGGCTGCTTGCCGGGCTGCGCACGCCCTTTGCGGATTACAACGGCACGCTTGGGTTGGTGTCGCCGACCGATCTTGGTATAGCCGCCGCCAAGGCGGTTATTACCGGTGCCAGCGTGGATCCAGAATCGATCGAGGCGGTTATCGCTTCGAACATGGCGCAGTCGAGCTTCGATGCTTATTACCTGCCACGGCACATAGGTCTTTATGCTGGTATGCGTATCGAAAGTCCTGCCCTTGGTGTACAGCGCCTATGCGGTTCGGGCTTCGAAGCTATTGTGCAGGCGGCTGACCAGCTGCAGCTGGGTAAGCTTGCCATAGCGCTTTCGGTTGGCGCTGAGTCGATGTCGCGTAATCCGATAGCCGCCTATACCCACCGCGGTGGCTTCCGCATGGGCGGGGTCGATTTCCGGGATTTCCTGTGGGAGGCAACCATCGATACTGCCGCCGATGTGGCAATGGGACATACCGCTGAGAACCTCGCCAAGAGGTACGGCATTGGCCGTGAGGCGGTCGATGCTTTCGCCGCCGAAAGCTTTGCCCGTGCCTGCCGTGCTTGGGAGGAGGGCTACTTCGAAGGAGAAGTGATTGCGCTGGAGAGCCAGGTTTTCGAGCGCGCCGGTTGTCGTCCCCGCAGCCTGCAGCTCAAGCGCGGCATCGAAAAGATAGAGCGCGACGAGCATGTGCGTCCGACCACGCTCGAGACGCTGGCGCGTCTGCGGCCAGCCTTTGGCGGTGTGCAGACAGGCGGTAACAGCTCGGCAATCGTCGATGGCGCGGCCGCCTGCTTAATCGGTACTAGCGACTATGCCCGTGAACATGGGCTGAAGCCGATGGCGCGCATTGTTGCTGCCGCCGTTGCTGGCGTGCCGCCGGAGATCATGGGGATAGGACCCGCACCGGCCATTCGAGGGGTGCTGGAACTGACCGGGCTGCAGCAGGAGGACATCAGTCGCTTCGAGATCAACGAAGCCTTCGCTGCGCAGTATCTTGCAGTCGAAAAGGAACTTGGACTAGATCGTAGCAAGGTCAATGTCAATGGCGGTGCTATCGCCATTGGTCATCCGCTCGGTGCTACCGGGGTGCGCTGCACGATCACGCTGGCGCGTGAGCTGAAGCGCCGCAAACAGCGCTATGGGATCAGCTCAGCCTGCGCTGGAGGCGGCCAGGGTATCGCGCTCCTCATCGAAAATCCGGCTGTCGCCTAAGCAGAGGCGCTTTAAATACCGAGCCGAGCTGTCGCCATGGATGCTAGTCCGTCGATCTCTTCTGAAAAGGGTTTGAGCTGCAACGCTATGAGCAGCGTGACCCAAACGCGCTTTGTATACGACTACGCCCTGAGACCTCGTACGTCAGGCCATCGATCGCGAACGGGTTGAGCAGGATAATCAGCTACGCGCGGATCGCGCTGGGTAGCGGGTCATGAGGCTCGAGTGTGCTGGGCTGAGTGGTGCCGCATGACCACCGAAAGCGGCCTTAAGCCACTGATCACCTTCGTCAAACGCTTGGCACGGCTACCTCCACGGCATCACCTCCAGCACCGTTTGCTTAATCGACACAAACTGCTAACATGCCTTCCCTTTCAAAGAGTTACCAGAACTCTACCTTTCACCGCTTTTTTGCCGAGAGGGATGAAGTTGCTAGCCAGGATCCAGGTCTTGACGTATCGGCTTCGCCCGGAGGTTGTTACGCCTCGGGTCACACCCTTCGGGTTCCATGTTGGCCAAGGCGGGTATCTGTACCGCCGCCTGGGCCGATGACCGTTCGGCGTACCGTTCGCCACTAATCTGCCTCCCGTTTTTTCTGGAGAACTGCGGTGCTCGAGCTGCGCGGTGTCAGCCATCGCTACGGCGACGTTCTGGCTGTGGATCAGGTCGACCTCGCCATAGCCAGTGGCGAGTTCTTTACCCTGTTGGGGCCGTCGGGTTGCGGCAAGACCACGCTGTTGCGCCTGATCGCCGGCTTCGAGCGGCCCAGCGACGGGCAGATTCTGCTCGACGGTGTGGACCTCTCCGCGACACCGCCGGAGCGACGGCCGGTGCATACGGTGTTCCAGAGCTACGCCTTGTTCCCCCATCTGACCGTCGCCGAGAACATCGCGTTTCCCCTGCGCATGGCCCGGCTGCCGGCGGCGGAGATCCGCGAGCGGGTGCGTGAGCAGCTGGCGGCGGTGCAGCTCGAGGGCATGGCTGGCCGTTACCCGGCAGCGCTTTCCGGTGGTCAGCGCCAGCGGGTGGCGGTAGCTCGCGCTGTGGTCAACCGGCCGCGCATCTTGCTGTTGGATGAACCGCTGGCGGCGCTGGATCTTAAATTGCGCGAGCAGCTGCAACTGGAGCTGATCCGCCTGCAGCGCCGCCTGGGCATCACCTTCGTCTATGTCACCCACGATCAGGGCGAGGCGCTGGCGCTTTCTCATCGCGTTGGCGTAATGAACCGCGGCCGGCTGGTGCAGGTGGATCCGCCGACGGTGATTTACGAGCGGCCGCGCAGCCGTTTCGTGGCGAACTTCATTGGCCAGTGCAATCTGCTGGAAGCCCGCGTGCAAGGGCGTGCCAATGGCCAATTGGCTCTGGAGATCGAGGGATTGCCGTCGCTCAGCGTGCCGGCAGAGACGGGAGTGGAGGTGGGTGAGCAGGGGGTGCTGGCGCTGCGGCCGGAGCATCTGCGTCTGGTGCCGGCCGGGCCGGGAGAGCATGAGCTGAGCGGGCGGATCCAGGGGCACCTGTTTCTTGGCGCGATCAGCCTCTACCAAGTGGAGCTGGTGAACGGGATGCGGCTGGACGTGCAGGCAGCCAGCCGCCCTAGCGAGCCAGCGCTGGAGCTGGGCGCACCGGTGCAGCTGAGCTGGCCGCTGCAGGCCGGCCGCTTCCTGCGGGACTAAGCGATGAGCTGGTCCTCGCGCTGGCTGGCACTGCCGCCCCTGGTCTACCTCGGTGCGTTGTTCGCGCTGCCGGCGCTGTTGATGGTACTGGCCTCGTTCCAGTGGCCGGGGGAGTTCGGCGGGCTGGCGCCGCTGCTGGAAGAAGAGGCCGGCGGCTACAGCGTCAACCTCACCCTTGATAGCTACCAAAGGTTGGCCGAGGACAGCCTGTACCTGGAGTTGCTGGCAAAATCCTTCGGCTACGCCGGGCTTACCACCGCTATCTGTCTGGTGCTGGGCTACCCGCTGGCGGTGCTGATCGCCCGCAGCCCGGTGAGCTGGCGTAGTGGGCTGCTGTTATTGGTGGTCCTGCCGTTCTGGAGCAACTTTCTCATCCGCATCTACGCCTGGATGATCCTGCTGAGCCCGGAAGGACTGCTGACCGGCGGTCTGAATGCGTTGCTGGCACTGTTGGGGCTGGGGCCGGTGCAGCTTATGTACACGCCGGCGGCGGTGATTCTCTGCATGGTCTACGTGCACTTGCCGTTCATGGTGCTGCCGTTGTACGTCAACCTGGAGCGCCAGGATCCGGCGCTGGCGGAAGCGGCGCAGGACCTGGGAGCAGGGCGCTGGCAG
>DASULL010000105.1:0-3481 GCA_036278215.1 Gammaproteobacteria bacterium
CGCCGCCGTGGCTGCTATCTGGGCAACGGTAGTGGCGTTGGACGTGCTCTGGCCCTGGATTTTGCTCATCGCGGCGATGATCGACTGCGGGCCGGCGGCGTAGCCGATGCGCCAGCCGGTCATGGCGTAGGCTTTGGAGACACCGTTGACGACGACGGTGCGGTCCTTCAGTTCCGGGCAGGCGTTGACGATGTTAACGAACGGCTCCGGAGTCCAGAGGATGTGCTCGTAGATGTCGTCGGTAATCACCAGGATCTGCGGGTGCCGCTTCAGCACCTCGCCCAGCGCCTGCAGTTCCTCGCGGGTGTAGGCGACCCCGGTGGGATTGGAGGGGCTGTTGAGGACGAACAGCTTGCTCTTCGGCGTGATCGCCGCTGCGAGCTGTGCCGGAGTGATCTTGAAGCCCTGCTCCTGGCCGGCGGCGATGATCACCGGCGTAGCGTCGCACAGCAATCCCATGTCGGTGTAGGACACCCAGTACGGGGCCGGTACGATGATTTCGTCGCCGCTGTCGAGTACAGCGGCCATGACGTTGTACAGCGAGTGCTTGGCACCGACAGAGACCAGAATCTGCTTGAGGTCGTAGTCCAGGTTGTTCTCGCGCTGGAACTTGGCCTGAATCGCCTTCTTCAGTTCCGGCATGCCATCGACCGCGGTGTACTTGGTCTGGCCTTCCTGGATGGCGGAGATAGCGGCCGCCTTGATGTGTTCGGGCGTATCGAAGTCAGGTTCGCCGGCACCCAGTCCAACGATGTCGTGGCCTGCGGCTTTCAGTTCCGCCGCCCTGGCGGTTACCGCCAGCGTGGGTGATGGCTTGATCCGCTGAACTCGGTTCGCCAACTGAATGTCCAATGCAAGTCTCCTGTCGTGGTTCATACCGGCCGTACGGCCAACCCGCTATCATACGGGAAACCGTTTGGACACCAATACTATGTCTGAAGTTTTTACGCTGCAGTCCGCTTATCGGCCGGCCGGTGATCAGCCGACCGCGATCGCGACGCTGGTCGAAGGGTTGCAGAAGGGCCTGGCGCATCAGGTCCTGCTTGGAGTAACCGGCTCTGGCAAGACCTTCACCATGGCCAACGTGATCGAGCGCCTGCAGCGGCCGGCACTGGTGATGGCGCCCAACAAGACGCTGGCGGCCCAGTTGTACGGTGAGATGAAGGATTTCTTCCCTGACAACCGGGTCGAGTACTTCGTCTCGTACTACGACTACTACCAGCCCGAAGCCTATGTGCCGTCGTCCGATACCTTCATCGAGAAGGACGCTTCGGTGAACGCGCATATCGAGCAGATGCGGCTGTCGGCGACCAAGGCCATCCTCGAGCGACGCGACACCATCATCGTCGCCTCGGTGTCGTCGATCTACGGTCTCGGCGATCCCGAGCAGTACATGAAAATGATCCTGCACCTGGTGCGGGGCGATAAGGTCGATCAGCGCTTTATTCTGCGCCGCCTGGCCGAGCTGCAGTACACCCGTAACGACATGGAACTGGCGCGCGGCACCTACCGGGCGCGCGGCGAGGTGATCGATATTTTTCCGGCGGAGTCGGAAAGCGAAGCGGTGCGGGTAGAGCTGTTCGATGACGAGGTCGAATCGCTCAGCTACTTTGACCCGCTGACCGGCGAGGTGCTGCGCCGCGTGCCGCGCCTCACCATTTACCCGAAGACGCACTATGTAACGCCGCGCGCCACCATCCTCGATTCGATCGAGCAGATCAAAGAGGAGCTCAAAGAGCGGCTGGCGCAGCTGCGCAGCCAGGACAAGCTGGTGGAGGCGCAGCGGCTGGAGCAGCGGGTTACCTTCGATGTCGAGATGATGGTCGAGCTCGGCTATTGCAGCGGCATCGAAAACTATTCGCGTTATCTCTCCGGCCGTAAGCGGGGCGAGCCGCCGCCGACTTTGTTCGACTACCTGCCCGAAGACGCCATCATCTTTATCGATGAGTCGCACGTCACCGTGCCGCAGATCGGCGGCATGTACCGCGGCGACCGGGCGCGCAAGGAAACGCTGGTGGAGTACGGCTTCCGCCTGCCTTCGGCACTCGACAATCGGCCGCTCAGGTTCGAGGAGTTCGAGCTGCGGGCGCCGCAGCGGATCTATATCTCGGCCACACCGGGGCCGTACGAGCTGGAGCGGGCAACGCAGATCGCCGAGCAGGTGGTGCGACCGACCGGCCTGGTCGACCCGGCGATCGAAGTGCGGCCGGCCCGTACCCAGGTCGACGATCTGTTGTCGGAGATACGGCTGCGGGTGGAGCGTGAGGAGCGCGTTCTGGTCACTACGCTCACCAAGCGCATGGCCGAGGACCTCACCGAATACCTGCACGAGCATGATGTCCGGGTTCGTTATCTGCATGCCGATATCGATACCGTCGAGCGGATGGAGATCATTCGCGACCTGCGGCTCGGTGAGTTCGATGTGCTGGTCGGCATCAACCTGCTGCGCGAAGGGCTGGATATTCCGGAAGTGTCGCTGGTGGCGATTCTCGACGCCGACAAGGAAGGCTTTCTCCGCTCGGACCGCTCGCTGATCCAGACCATCGGTCGCGCCGCCCGCAACCTAAATGGCCGGGCCATCCTGTACGCCGACCGGATCACCGGCTCGATGGAGCGCGCGCTGGAGGAGACCAATCGCCGCCGCCAGAAGCAGCTGGCACATAACGAAAAGCACGGCATCACGCCGCAGAGTGTGCGCAAAGCTATCGCCGATATCATGGAGCGGGAGCTGCCGGGTGCCGGTGCGCCGCGCCGCGGCGAGCGCAACAAGGTGGCCGAGCAGGGGGCAGCCTATAAGGTGTTGTCACCGCAGCAGGCGCTGCAGAAGATCAAAAAGCTCGAACAGGAAATGTACAAGCACGCCAAGAACCTCGAGTTCGAGCAGGCAGCCAAGCTGCGCGACGAAATCCGTCGCTTGGAGCGGCAGGCCTTTGGGGTCGATGCGGCGGCAGGGTAGGGGGAGTTCGCCGCAGAGACACGGAGGGTACAGAGGAAGAGGGAGCATTGAGGAGGTGGTTTTGCTCCGCCTGTAGGGGCGTAGCATGCACCCATCTTTTTCGCCCGCCCAAGCGGCGCGTGATCCGCGCTCGTGGTTTCGTCACGGCAACCAAGTCAGGGGGCAGGCGGTGGGCCGGCGAGAGCCAAATTTTTCTGGGCATCTCTTCGTGTCCTTTGTGCTTTCGCGGGAATGCCTTTTCCCTCTTGCCCAGCGCATCCTGCTTCGCTATAGTACGCGGCTCTTGCAGGCGCGTAGCTCAGTTGGTTAGAGCACCACCTTGACATGGTGGGGGTCGTTGGTTCGAGTCCAATCGCGCCTACCAAATTTGAAAACGAAAAGCACCCCAGAGGTGCTTTTCTTTTGGGCGCGCAAAGCGTTCTTGGCTTGCGGTTGTGGCCCCTCGTATCGGTCACCGCCAGGAGATGTCCATGCCTTCCATCGCACTTCCCGACGGCAGTAAACGCCAATTCGACCGTCCCGTTT
>DASULL010000106.1:0-3287 GCA_036278215.1 Gammaproteobacteria bacterium
ACGGGGTGAAGGCGCCAGCAGGCATGCGCTGCAACCACTCAGACCAGTCCCTGGCTTCCAGAGCACCGAAGAAAAAAGGCGTATCCGCCGGAACATGGGCCAGCCCCCCAAGAGCGCCGCTCCCTGCCTGCTCCGCCTGGAAATGCCGATAACCGTAATAGCCCGCGCTGGCAACGCCAATCACGAGAACAAGTGCAAAAAGAATCCGCTTCATTACTTTTTATACCCTTCAGCCTTGGGCGGTCGAATGAGACCGGGCAATATTAAGCACCCCACCCAAGGCACGCCATAGGCAATGCCTCTTGCCGCGGCCGCGAAAAGCTTGCTGGTGGAACATGGCGTGTGCTAGCGTCACGCCCCGCACGGTAGCGTGCAATTAAATTAGCGTAAACTAAATCAGGGAATAATTATGAAAAAGCTCGCTATGGCGGCCGGTCTGGCGCTGGGCATCGCCTCCGGCTCCGCGCTCGCTCAAGGCTTCAATCAAGACAATCTGTATGCCGGCGCCGGTATCAGCCTGAACTCCCTGTCCGGCTTCGACGATGCCGTCGGCTTCCAGATCTTCGGCGGCTACAAGCTGGACACGCTGAATCTGGACCCGGTCAAGCTGGCCGTGGAAGTCGGTTACATGGATTCTGGCGACTTTGAGGCCAATTATTGGTTTGGCAAAGTAGAAGCCAACGTCTCCGGCGTCTGGGCCAGCGCGGTCGCTAGCTACCCGCTGACTCCGGAGCTGAACCTGCTCGGCCGCCTCGGCCTGGATTTCGGCGATGACGACGGCCTGCTGCTCGGCGCCGGCGTCGGCTACACCGTCAGCAAAGAGATCGAGCTGCGGGCCGAATACGTGATCCGCGACAACGTCGACTCGCTGCAGGCGAACTTCGTCTACCATTTCTAAGCTTCGCGCCCGCTGCGGCCACTTGGCTGCGGCAGCGGGCAAGCTCAAGAAGGGCGGCCCACCACGGTCGCCCTTCTTGTTTTCGCCCCGCCTACAAGCGCAGGAAGCCGTCGCCTACCGCGCCCATGAAAAACATACGATAGAGTGTCCACAGCCCACGGGATGAGGGGGGGCACGGTCAGCCGATTGGCATAGGCTCTTGGGAGAAGGCCTGCCGACCGGCGGGGGCCGATCGGCAGGAGGAGGGAGGCGCACCATGATGGTGCAAGGAAAGTATTGCTTCCACCCAGCACGAATACCTTGATGCGGGTCAACAGATTAAACGATCCGAATGAAGTTATTATCCTGACGACCCATCTCCAGTAGTTTTCATCGGCAATACCGCAGTGAAACAAGGTGAATTTTCATGAATACGACCGATCTGCAAAAGCTCGAATTTGGCCCACGCAGTGGTGCTAAAGCTTCGGTCATTTGGTTGCACGGATTAGGTGCGGACGGCTCCGACTTTGAGCCTATCGTTCCTGAACTCGGGCTGCCGGCGACGGTACGGTTCGTATTCCCGCATGCGCCGGTTCGGCCGGTGACGGTCAACGGCGGGATGCCGATGCGCGCCTGGTACGACATCAACAGTCTCGGCGGCGGCTTTGTCGAGGACAGCCTTGGTATCCACCAAAGTCAGCAACAGGTGGAGCGCTTGATCGCGGCCGAAGCGGCGCATGGCGTGCCGCCGGAGCGCATCGTGCTTGCCGGCTTTTCCCAGGGCGGCGCGGTGGTCTTGCATACCGGGCTGCGCCACCCGGCGCGCCTCGCGGGGATCATGGCCTTATCGACTTACCTGCCAGCGAGCGAGCGGCTGGAGGCCGAGCGCAGTGCGGCCAATGCCGACACGCCGATCTTCATGGCCCACGGGCAATACGATCAGATCGTGCCACTGGCAATAGGCGCAGCCTCCCGCGATCGGCTGCTCGCTGTGGGACAACCGCTGGAATGGCACGAATATCCGATCGAGCATAGCGTTAGCTTGGCGGAGGTGCGTGATATCGCTGCTTGGCTGCGGCGAACATTGGCGCTGGACTAAGCGGCTTATTGCAGCTGGTTACCGTTCTCTCAGTCGCGGCAGCAGCGATGCCAGATTGCATGGCTCGTGGCCGGGATCCAGCTGTTCACGCAGGATCTTGCTCCAGCCAGTGCGACAGGCGCTAGTAGAGCCCGGCAGGGCAAACACCAGGGTGCCGTTAGCGATGCCGCCAAAGGCCCGTCGGGCAATGGCCGAACCGGCGATTTCCTTATCCAGCAGCGGCGCGACCGCCTCGGGCGTGACGTCGCGGCCGGTGATCCCGGTGCCGCCGGTGGGCAGCACAACCTCCACCAGTTCGTCCGCTATCCACTCGGCCACCTTGGCGCGAATGGCGTATTTATCGTCACGTAGCAGAGCGCGCTCGACCACGATATGACCCGCCTCCGCGGCGGCCCCGGCCAGAAAGCGACCGGAGCCGTCGGTATCGGTGGTGCGGCTGTCGGATACCGTCAGCACCGCAATGTGCGGCGATGCTGGTTGCTCGTCTGGTGCCATCGAAGTCCCTGCTTTTTTCAGCTCATCTTGCCAGCGGCAGCGGCGCTGTTACTTGACTCAGGACAAGGCGGGACGCCGCTGTTGCGGCCATGCTGTTGTGCGGTTGCAAGCCTAGCGCAACGTTGTTACAGGAAATCGATGTCAGCGATCGCCCCCAACAGACACGCCCACTCTCATGCGTCCATGCCCTTGGCCGCAAATCTGCTCCGGCTGCCATTGCTGCCGCTGCGATTCGCTCCGCCCTGGCTGCTCGGCCTGGTACTGGAGCGTCTCCTCCAGCTCAGCCTCAGCGCACAGCAGGAAGCCGGCGAGCTGGAGTTTCTCAATGGCCGGCGGCTGCGAATCCGGATCGATGATATCGGTTTGGACTGGGTGATAACCCACGAGGCTGAGCAGTGGCGCGTGCTGGATGGGCGGCAATCGGCCGATGCCGCCATCAGCGGCCAGGTGCGCGAGTTCATCCTGCTGGCGAGCCGGCGCGAAGACCCGGACACGCTGTTCTTCCAGCGGCGCTTAGTGATCGAAGGTGATGTCGAATTCGGGCTGCAGGCCAAGAACCTGCTCGACAGTCTGGAGTGGGAAGCCCTGCCGCCGCCGCTGCGCTGGCTGCTGGCCCAGGCAGGCGCCCTGAGCCAGAAAGCGTATTGACCCGATACCTCACCACAGAGACGCAGAGGACATAGAGAAAAACAGTTGAAATAATCACAAAGACACAAAGGCCACGAAGGAGCACAAAGGAAGGGTCTTAATCTTTGTGTTCTCTGTGTCTCTGTGGTGAACGCCTTTCCCGCTCTCAGCCAGTGTTCCCGGCCCGGT
>DASULL010000107.1:0-2167 GCA_036278215.1 Gammaproteobacteria bacterium
CCAGGAGCCGCTGTTTTCCTCGCCCAGCAGGTTTTCTACCGGCACGCGAACGTCGTCGAAGTAAAGAGTGGCGGTGTCGGAGCACCACCAGCCCATCTTCCGGTCGAGCGGGGTGCGGCTGAAGCCGGGCCGATCGCGCTCGATCAGCAGCAGCGACAGGCCTTGGTGGCCGGCTTCGCCGGTGCGGACGGCAACCGTGTAGTAATCGGCCCGCATGCCGGAAGTAATGAAAGTCTTGCAGCCGTTGACGATGTAGTGGTCGCCATCGCGCTTGGCGCTGGTGCGCAGGCTGGCGACGTCCGAGCCGCCGCCGGGCTCGGTGATGGCCAAGGCGCTGATTTTCTCCCCCGCGAGAATTTCCGGCAGTACCCGTGCCTTGAGCTGGTCGCGGCCGGCAAAAACGATAGGCGGTGCACCGATGCTGTGGCTCATGAGGCTGGCCGACAGGCCGCCGACGCCGGGGCGCGCCAGCTCCTGGGCGGCCACGATAGAGTGGAACAGGTCGGCTTGGATGCCGCCGAACTCTTCCGGAAAGCCGAGCCGGAGCAGGCCAATATCGGCGGCTTTTCTGTAAAGCTCGCGCGGAAAGGTGCCGGCTTCGTCCCACGCGGCGGCATACGGCTCGATCTCGCGGGCAACGAAGCTGCGCAGGCTGTTCCGGTAGGCTTCGTGCTCAGCGGTGTAGTAGGGGCTGTTGGTCTCCGCCATGTTGTTCCCTCTGGCTATCGATTCGTGCCGGGGCTGAGCTCGCCGGTTTCTTGACGCGCTTTTTCTGCGGGCAGACTGTGCCAGCCGTATTTGCGGACCATAGCAACGCACTGAGCGGCGATCTTGCGTGAACTTGCTGGCCAGCCGAGGCAGACGCAGCGGCTGCTGGAGCCGCTGCGTCTGAGCGGCGAAACAGGGGTTGCCATCGTGCCGGCTCGATGGCTTTCAGCGGGAACTTGCTGGGAATGTGCCCATGTACTTGGCAATGATGCCGAGCATCACTTCGTCGGCCCCGCCGCCGATGGAGGCCAGGCGGCCGTCGCGGTAGAGGCGGGTGATCGGGGTTTCGTTCATGAAACCCATGCCGCCGTAATACTGCAGGCAGCCATCGGCGACTTCTCGGGTCAGGCGCCCGGCTTTCAGCTTCGCCATCGAGGCAAGCCGGGTGACGTCTTCGCCGTCGATATAGGCTTCGACCGCCCGGTAGATCAGGGCGCGCAGCGCCTCGATCTCGGTCTGCATCTCGGCCAGGCGGAAGTGGACCACCTGATTGTCGAGCAAGGGCTTGCCGAAGATGATGCGCTGGCGGCCGTAATCGATAATGTCTTCGATTGCCCGCTCAAGGGCACGGACCAGACCCAGGGCGCCCCAGAGGCGCTCCTCCTGGAACTGCTGCATCTGGTAGATAAAGCCCAACCCTTCTTCGCCGATGCGGTAGCGCTGTGGCACCCGCACGTCTTCAAAGAAGATCTGGGCGGTATCCGAGGCCCGCATGCCGAGCTTGTCCAGCTTGCGGGCGATGGTTACCCCCTTGGTTTTCATCGGCACGATGATCAGCGATTTGTTTTTGTGCGCCGGGCCGTCGCTGGTGTTGGCGAGCAGGCACATGAAGTCGGCCTGGGTGCCGTTAGTGATCCACATCTTGCCGCCATTGATGAGGTAGTCGCCGCCGTCCTTGCGGGCGGTCGTGCGGATCGAGCTGACGTCGGAGCCGGCACCCGGCTCGGAGACGCCGATGCAGGCGACGTAGTCGCCGGCAATGGCGGGTTTGAGGAATTCTTCGCGCAGTTGGTCGGAGCCGAATTTAGCCAGCGCCGGAGTGGCCATGTCGGTCTGCACGCCGACGGCCATCGGAATCGAGCCGCCGTTCACTTCTCCCATGGCCTCGCAGAAGACCATGTTGTAGCTCCAGTCCAGCCCCATGCCGCCAAATTGCTCTGGCTTGGTAATGCCGAGGAACCCATGGTCGCCCATCTTCTTGAACAGCTGGTGAGCGGGGAACATACCTTCCTGCTCCCAAGCTTCGACATACGGGTTGATCTCGGTAGCGACGAATTTCCTCACCGACTCGGACAGGCTCTTGTGCTCTGGCGTCAATCGCATTGACTCGCTCTCCTGCGGATGGCCGCACGACTGCGGCCCGGCATGGCGCTGCGCCGTCTGGCGGACGGCGCAGCGG
>DASULL010000108.1:0-3479 GCA_036278215.1 Gammaproteobacteria bacterium
GCACCGGAAAACCGTTGCGCAGGTCCTGACTGACCGGCTCGGTGCAATACACGGGCAACGGACCGCCTTCGCGCAGCAACAGCAGCCCGATGGTGTGGTCGAGCTGGGCATCGGTCAGCAGCACCGCTGAAATCGCGCTGCTCCGGACTGCTCCCCCAGGCCGTAAAGCATCGAAGCTTTCAATCTGGGTGCGGATATCCGGCGATGCATTGATCAAGATCCAACTGGCACTGTCACCGCTCACGGCGATCGAGGACTGGGTCCGCGGGCTGGCTCGCAGCCGGCCGCTCCGGAGTCCAGCGCACATACGGCAGTTGCAGTTCCACTGAGGGAAACCGCCGCCCGCAGCAGCACCAAGAACATGCACCCGCACGATCTATATATTCTTTTATTGTTAACCGCTTACCGGTGATTTATGTAGAGGTTTATCTCGAAGCCGAAGCGGCGATGGACGACGCTAGGCTTAGTCCAGACCTTCATCAGCCCTTCTCCCTATGGGACGCCATTTCACGGTGACTTTGGGGCAAGGACATTGGTTGACAAGCCAGGACAAGCGACCGGCTCAGTCGAGGGTATACAGGTAAGCGACGATGTCGCGTGCGTTGTCGCCGGCAGCCCCGGTCACCGGCATGGCGGTCTTAGGATTGATTGCCGGCGGGTTTTCTATCCAGCGTCTCAGGTTGTCAGGCGTGTTCGGCAGCACCCCGGCAATGTAAACCCGGCCGGCGATTCCCTCTAGCGGCGGGCCAACCTGACCAGTGGCGCCGCGCACACCGGGAATCGTGTGGCAGCCGGCGCAACCGTATTGGATCAGCAGCTCCGGCCCGCGCTGCGGATTGCCGCCGGTAAGAGCGATGGCCTGACTGCGTATCTGCCGGCTCTTCAGCATCTGCCAGCTCACCGCCGTGGCGGCGGCCAGCAGCGCCGCCGCTATAACGATCAGGCTGAAGGTCCTAGTTGCTCGGGAAAGCATCGTCGCGCTCCCAGCTCTGCCGCGCCGGCCGGCGCATCAGCCATAAACCGAACAGCCACAGCGCCGCCACCGCATACACCACCCCACCCGGCACCCACATGATCAGCCCCGCCAGCTGCTGATCTTCCAAAGCCGTCAGCTCCCATTCCACCGCGGCCGCCGGGTTCCGCTGCAGATACCAGAGGCGATCCGACACCACCAGCAGCGCTCCGAGCAGGCTGGTGTGGACCGCGGTCACAAACAGGTACAGCACCGCCGCGAGAGCCCGCTGGCGACGGTAGTCGTCGAACAACGCCGACCAGAACAGCAGGGCCGTAACGAAGAAACTCAAGTGCTGCAGCACATGCACACCTTCATGCAGCACCGCCGCGTCGAACAGTGTCGGGACGTGCCAAATCCAGATCGCAGCGCCGTGAACTGCCGTGGCCGTCCCCGGCTGGGTCAGCCTGTGCCAGCAGGCGGACAGAACGCGGCCGGGTTGCCAGCCGGCAAGCGCATGCCGCCAGCGCAACGGCAGCGCCCAGGCAAACACCCCCAGTGGCCGCCCGAGCACCAGCAGCGGCGCAGCCGCCGACATCAGCAACTCGTGTTCGCTCATGTGGATGAACAGCAGGTCGTCGGCCCAGCGATGCAGCGACGAGGCCAGCGCTAGCAGTGTTATTACCCAACCGGCGGCGAAACAGCCGGCCCGCCAGTGGGCTACTCTCCTGCCTACTCCGGCCCGGCGCCACAGCCGCAGCAGGCCAGTACCGTACAGCAACGCGACCAGCAGCAAGCAGAGAATCAGCCAGAGTTCGGTAGAAGACGAGCCCGCCGCAGGGGCATGGGCGGCTGCCGGACCGGCAATCAGCAGCAGCGCCAGAGCCGGCCCCGTTTTCATCGCTCACAACCCTGGAAAACCAGCCCGGCCGCGCCCTGCATCAGAATCACAAGAGCGAACAGCGCCGCCAGCAGCAGGCTGACGACGGCGATGAAGCGGGCATTGTCTGAAGCCGCCTGGTCGCGCCAGACCCGCCAGGAGACCAGGCCGCCAATTGCGGCGAGCAGCGCGGCGATCAACGCCACCCAGGGAATCAGGTTGATTCCGTGAGCGCAGGACCAGGGGACCAGCGCGTAGCCGAGCTGGGTGTTAATCGCCCAGGCGGCAGGGCCAGACAGCAGGCCGGCCCAGGGCGGCGTATGGTGGGCGCGTACCGTCGTCATAGCCGCGGTGCCCAATAAATCACGCCATAGATCAGCACCCAGGACACCACCACGAAGTACCAGTAAAACGCGTTGTCGCTGACGTCACTGAAGCGCTTCGGGCTAGCGTGGCGGGTGAACATGAGCACTGCCAATACCCAGGTATCGGCCACATCGGTAAGCAGATGCACGGTGTGCAGCCCCAGCAGCACCCAGACGATGGAACCGTAAGCATTGGTATCCCAACGTATCTCCAACGCCTGGAATTCGAAGATACGGATCAGCAGCGGCAGCAAACCGAAGATGGACATCAGGATCAAGCCCCAACGCACCTTGCGCATGTTCTGCTGCTCGGCCCAGCGATTGATCAAGTAGTTGGGCCAGAGGCTCAGCAGCAACACCAGCAACAGCCAAGTGCCGGGGCCAAGCCTGGGCGGACTGGCGCTGAGCGGCCACTCCTGCCCCAGAAAGGCCAAGTAGAAATAGGTGCCGATGCCCAGCGCGAAGCCGGTGGTTTCGATGGCGACAAAGCCCAGCGTGCCCCACCACATCGGGCTGACGGTGCTGAAGCCGAACTCCGGCAAGGTGGAGACATCCTGTACCGGCCGCTGCTTCATTCTTCATCCTCCTTGGTGCCCTTGGGCCAGAACCAGCCGATCAGGGTGATCGCCAAGGGAATCGAGCCCCAGACCAGTGCCCAGGGAGTGAAGATGGAGCCGATGAACAGGATGGTGGTGGCGATCGCCGCCAGCAGCGGCCAGATCGATGGCCCGGCCGAGCTCTGGCGGATTTCCGGCTCGCCGCTGGTGGTGCTGGTGATCAGCACCTCGCGCAGATCCACCCGCAGTCCGGTCACCACCGGCAGTTCCGCCCGCTGCGCCCACAGCGGCTCGCGGCTGTTGACCGCGGGAATACGGCTGAAGTTGTACACCGGCGGCGGCGACGGCGTAGCCCATTCGAGAGTGCCGGCTTCCCATGGGTCGGCGCCCGCTGGCACACCCTGGTAATAGCTGCGGATGACATTCCAGAGCAACAGGACGAAGCTGAGGAACAGGATCAGCGCGCCGAGGCTGGCCAGCAGGTTCAAGGAGCCCCAGCCCGTCTCGTAGACATAGGTGTAAACCCGTCGCGGCATGCCGGCCAGCCCGAGAATATGCATGGGAAAGAAGGTCAGGTTGAAGCCGATGAAGGCCAGCCAGAAATTCCAGCGCCCCAACCGTTCGCTTAGCAGACGGCCGGTGATCTTGGGGTACCAGAAGTAGATACCACCCAGCAACGGGAACACCGAACCGCCGATCAGTGTGTAGTGGAAATGAGCGACCAC
>DASULL010000109.1:0-8447 GCA_036278215.1 Gammaproteobacteria bacterium
AGGTCAGCAGCGGGCGCTCGCCGAACTGCTGCCGCGCTTCGGCGTCCCCGCCGAAGGTCCGCTCGATCTGACGGCTCTTTTCGGCCGGGCGGCACCAACGGTGCTGGAGATCGGGTTCGGCAACGGCGATTCGCTGGCGCAAATGGCGCAGGCCCAGCCCGACTGGAACTATCTCGGGGTGGAAGTGCATCGCCCCGGCGTCGGCCATCTCCTGCTGCTGTTAGAGCGGGAAGACATCGACAACGTTCGGGTTATTTGCGACGACGCCCAGTTGCTGCTGGCCCGCCTGGCGGACGCCTCGCTGCAAGGCGTGCAGCTTTACTTCCCCGATCCCTGGCACAAAAAGCGCCACCACAAGCGCCGCTTGGTACAGCCGGAATGGGCCCAGACCATCCGCTGCAAGCTCGCGGTCGGCGGCTTTCTGCACATGGCGACCGACTGGGAAAACTATGCCGAGCACATGCGCGAGGTACTGGACGCCGCGCCGGGATTTCGCCCGGCGACCGCCGACGAAGCGGCTGCTCGCCTCGGCGCGCGGCCGCAGACCAAGTTCGAGCGCCGCGGCCTCAAGCGCGGCCACGGGGTATGGGACCTGGTTTATATCCGCGCCAACTAAGCCGGCCAACCGCGCTGCAGCAGCCTGAGGCGATTCGGGCGCAAGCCGGAACCGGCCCGGCCCCGGCGACCAACGCCCGCGTTTGCAAATCATTCCCCCGAGGCGCTGTCGTTACGCTAGGCTCTTGGCCATGCCGTTATTGCTCTACAACCGTACTCGCCGCTGGCTGCTGTTCGCCGCGCTCGGCGTCTTGGCGCTGACCAGCCTTGCTGCAGCGCTCGCCCTCGGCAGCATTCCCGTGGGGCTCGGCGACATCTGGCGGGCACTCAGCGGCAACGCCACGGGGCTGGAGGCGGCCGTGGTGCTGGAGCTGCGTTTACCGCGGGCGCTCAGCGCTTTTGTCACCGGCGGGCTGCTGGCACTGGCCGGCGCCCTGATGCAGGTGCTGCTGCGCAATCCGCTGGCCGATCCATACGTGCTCGGCGTCTCCGGCGGTGCGGCGGTAGCGGCCCTCCTGGCAATCACGCTGGGCGCCGGCGGGCTGTGGCTGCCAGCCGGCGCTTTTGCCGGCGCGCTGCTGTCGATGTTTCTGGTGTTCGGGCTGGCGCATGGCCGCGGTGGCTGGACCACTACCCGGCTGCTACTGACCGGCGTGGTACTGGCGGCTGGCTGGGGCGCGGTGATCAGCTTCCTGCTTGCCGTCGGGCCCGAGCAGAGCTTGCGTGGAATGCTGTTCTGGCTAATGGGCGATCTGGGCGAGGCGCGCTGGCCGGCCGCCGCGGCGATAGCGCTGGTGATCGGCCTGCTGATCGCCATGGCCCTGGCTCGCAGCCTCAATCTGCTGGCCCGCGGCGAAGTCGAGGCCAGCATGCTGGGCGTAGCGGTCGGCCGACTGCGGCTGGCGCTGTTCTTTCTCGCGTCGCTGCTGACCGCCACGGCGGTGACGGTTGCCGGCAGCGTTGGCTTCGTTGGGCTGGTGGTGCCGCACCTGCTGCGGCTGCTGATCGGCGGCGACCACCGCCTGCTGCTGCCCGCCTCGGTCGCCCTGGGCGGCAGCTTTCTGGTACTGGCCGATACCCTCGCCCGCACCGTAGCGGCCCCGCAGCAGCTGCCGGTGGGAGTACTGTCGGCGTTCATCGGCGTGCCGGTGTTCTTGTATCTGCTCCGCCGCAGCGGGACCTATTCATGAGCCTGCTGTCGGTCAATGGCCTGACAATCGAGGTCGGCGGCAAGCTGGTCTGCCGCGAGCTGAGCTTTGCCGTGCTGCCTGGCCAATGCTGGGGCCTGCTAGGTGCCAACGGCGCCGGCAAGACCACCCTGCTACACACTCTGGCCGGACTGCGCCGGCCGCAGGCGGGCGAAATACGCCTCCTCGGTGAACCGCTAGCCACTATCCCGCGCCGGCAGCGGGCGCAGTTACTGGGCCTGCTGCCGCAGGACAGCCGGGATCCGCTGCCGGCAACGGTGCTGGAAACCGTTCTGATCGGTCGCCACCCGTACCTGCACGCCTGGCAGTGGGAATCAGCCGACGATCTGGCAGCGGCCCGCGCCGTTTTAGCGGCGGTAGAGCTGCTGCATGCTCAACAGCGGCAGGTCGACACCCTTTCCGGCGGTGAGCGCCGTCGGCTGGCGCTGGCAACTCTGCTGCTGCAATCGCCGCGTCTCCAGCTGCTCGACGAACCCGCCAACCACCTCGATCTCCGCCATCAGCTCAGCCTGCTGGAGCTGATCCACCGCCGCGCTATCGCTGCCGACGGCGCGCTCATGCTGAGCCTGCACGACCTCAATCTCGCCGCTCGCTTCTGCGACCATCTGCTGCTCCTGTTCGGCGACGGCGCAGCGATGGTGGCTCCCACCGCCGAAGCCCTGACCCCGGCCAACCTGAAACGCTTGTACGGCCATCCGGTGCGGATTATCGAAAGCGGCGGCCGACGGGCATTCGTGCCGGATTGAAGGGGATAATGTATTCACCACCAAGACACAAAGGACACGAAGGAACACAAAGCTAAAGATTTTCCTTGGTACCGCTTTGTGGCCTTTGCATCTTGGTGGTGCAGCCTCAATCCCGCCTTGACGACTCCCCGCCCGACCGCTACTGTTCCGGCCGTTCCAGGTTCCCGGGCATTCGACCCGGGATGAAAACGGGAAGCCGGTCCAAAGCCGGCGCTGCCCCCGCAACGGTAGACGAGTTAAGGGTTTGCACGATGCCACTGTGCGTACGCATGGGAAGGCGCAGATCCAGGGCCCAGGCCCGCTCGTAAGCCCGGAGACCGGCCTGGAACCGGAGCGTTTGCTCCAGGGTCCAGTGCTGCGGTGGGCGGTATCGACGGACGGGGCCTTCCCCCTCCTGTTCGTTCTCCTGTCGCGCGCTGACACATTCGCGGGTGTGCGCAACAGGAGAAATCATGAATAAGCACCTTTGGGTGGCCGCCATCGCGGTTGTCTTACCGTCCATCGCTTCTGCTCAGGAAGTGAATCTTCCCCCTATCGTCGTCACTGCCAGCCGGACCGCCCAAACGGTGGATGAAACGCTGGCGGCGGTGACCGTGATCACCCGGGAGGACATCGAGCGCCAGCAGGCGCAGACCGTGACGGAAGTGCTGCGGGGAACGCCCGGCCTGACGATCAGCAACTCGGGCGGAGCAGGAAAACAGAGTTCTGTCTTCCTACGCGGCACCAAATCCGACCATGTCGTGGTGCTGGTCGACGGCGTCAAGATCGGCAGCGCCACGGTTGCCGGTATTTCCTGGCAAGACCTGCCTGTCGAGCAGATCGAGCGTATCGAGGTGGTGCGCGGCCCACGCTCCAGCCTCTACGGCTCCGAGGCAATCGGCGGCGTCATTCAGATTTTCACCCGTCGGGGCGGCGGCGAAACTCGCGTCTACGGCAGCGTCGGCGCCGGCAGCAATGACACTTACCAAAGCCAGGTCGGGATTTCCGGCGGCGGCGAGCGCCGCTGGCTCAACCTGGGCGTCAGCCACCACACCACCGCCGGCTTCAACGCCTGCAACGCTTCGGCCGGCTGCGGCGCAGTGGAGCCGGACGACGACGGCTATCGCAATACTGCCGCCCAGCTTCGGGTCGGCGGCCGCATCGGCAAAACCGGCGAGCTCGATTTGAGCGCTCTGCGCGCCTGGGGCCACACCGAGTTCGATGGCTCCTGGGAGAATTCCAACGACTTCGTCGAGCAGGTGATCGGCGGCCGGTTCGCGTTTGCGCCGCTGGCGCCCTGGCGGGTCACGCTTGCCGCCGGCAACAACCGAAGCGAGCGCGATTATTTCCTGGACGGCGATTTCACGCGCTATCTCGACACCTCGCGCGATGTGGCCTCCCTGCAGAACGACTTCAGCCTCAGCGACCATCAGCTGCTCACGCTGGGCGCCGATTACCAGCGCGACAAGGTCGACGCCACCTATGCCTACAGTGTGCGCTCGCGCGACAACAGAGCGCTTTTCACCCAGTACCAAGCCACCTTCGGCAAGCACAGCATCCTGCTCGCCGGTCGCCACGACGATAACGAGCAGTTCGGCGAGCACGATACCGGCAACATCGCCTGGGCTTACGCGTTCACGCCAGACCTGCGCCTGCTGACCTCAGCCGGCACCGCGTTCAAGGCGCCGACCTTCGATGATTTGTACGACTCCTGGCTCGGCAACCCGGATTTGCAGCCCGAGCGTGCCCGTAGCGCCGAGGTCGGCCTGCAAGGCCGGCACTGGAAAGCCGACTGGGCGGTCTCCATCTTCCGGACGGAAATCGACGACCTGATCGTTTCCAATCCACCGGCTTACGTCCCGTACAACATTGAGCAGGCACGCATTGATGGGCTGGAGGCAAGGCTGAGCAGACAGATACTGAGCTGGACGGTGGCAGCCAATCTGACCCTGCTCGATCATGAAAACCGCTCGGCCGGCGACTCTAAGGGCAAGCAGCTGCCCCGCCGCGCGCGCCAGTCCGGCCGTGTCGATATCGACCGCAGCTTCGGTGCCTTCAGCTTCGGCGGCTCCGTCTTTGCCGAGGGCAGCCGCTACGACGATGCGGCAAATACGCTAAAGCTAGGCGGCTACGGCATCGCCGACCTGCGCCTCGGTTACGCTTTCAGCAAGGACTGGCGCGTGCAGGCGGAGCTGAGCAACGTGTTCGACAAGGAGTACGAAACGGTTGCCTTCTACAACCAGCCCGGCCGCGTCTGGTTCATCGGCCTGCATTACGCCCCGACCGCTCGCTGACGGCATGCTGAAGGCGCTCCGCCCGCTGCTGGCTCTGGCGCTTGCACTCTGCAGCGCCGGAGCCCTGTCGGCGATCGCCGTCGAGGACGACAGCGGCGAGACGGTAACGCTCGCCGCGCCGGCACAGCGCATCGTCAGCCTGGCCCCGCACATTACCGAGCTGCTCTATGCCGCCGGTGCCGGCGAGCGGATCGTCGGTGTCGGCAGCTACAGCGATTACCCACCCGCGGCCCGCACGCTGCCGCAAGTGGGCAGCCACACCGGCATCGACCTCGAGCGCCTGCTCGCTCTTAAACCAGACTTGGTAATCGCCTGGCAGAGCGGTAATGGCGTGCGGCTGATCGAACGGTTGCGCGCCCTGGGCCTGACCGTGTTCGTCTCCGAGCCGCACCGGCTGGACGATGTGCCGCGCACGCTGGAGCAGTTGGGCCGGCTCGCCGCCAGCTCGGCGGCCGCACAAGCAGCGGCGGCAGCTTTCCGCGAGCGGCAGCGGCAGCTCGCCGAGCGTTATTCTCAGCGGCCGCCGCTACGGGTGTTTTATCAGATCTGGCATCAGCCGCTGATGACCGTCAACGGCAAGCAAATCATCAGCCAGGTGGTCGAGCTGTGCGGCGGTCGCAACGTCTTCGCCGACCTGCCGGCGCTGGCCCCGCGGGTAAGCCTGGAGGCGGTGCTGGCCGCCGACCCGGCTGTCATCGTCGCCAGCGGCGCCGGCAATGAGCGGCCGGACTGGCTCGACGACTGGCGACGCTGGCCGCAACTCAGTGCGGTTCGGCACGATAATCTGTTCTTTGTTCCTTCTGACCTGATCCAGCGGCACAGTCCACGCATCCTGGATGGGGCTCAGATACTGTGCGAGCAGCTGGAGCGGGCGCGCCGCTTGGTTGAAGAGTGACGCGGGATTGCACCGGCGCGAATCTGCAATACCGCCAGGCCTGAAAAACCGCAGCTTCCGAAGTTTCCAGAGAATGCTCTGCTGCTCGCGGCTGCGGCATACTAATCTGCATCATTCTCTTTCCACGCGGCGCCGTCGCGGCCGCCGCCCGCCAGAAGGAAGTAACAATGGAATACCGCCGGCTCGGCCAGACCGATCTCAAGGTCAGCGCAATCTGCCTGGGCACCATGACCTGGGGAGAGCAGAACACCGAAGCGGAAGCCCACGCGCAGCTGGACTACGCGCTCGCCCAGGGCATCAACTTTATCGATACCGCCGAAATGTACCCGGTGCCGCCAAAAGCGGAGACGCAGGGCCGCACCGAAGCCTACATCGGCAGCTGGCTGGCGGCGCGCGGCCGGCGTGACGACGTCATCCTCGCCAGCAAGGTCGCCGGCCCCGGCAACGGCCTGACTCATATCCGCGATGGCCGGACCCGCTTCACCGAGGCCGCCATCCGTGAGGCGCTGGAAGGCTCGCTCAAGCGCCTGCAAACTGATTACCTCGATCTTTACCAGCTGCACTGGCCGGACCGGCGCACCAATTTCTTCGGCCAGCTCGGCTACTCGCCGACTGAAGAAAAGCAGCCGCCGCACATGGAAGAAACGCTGACCGCGCTCGCCAAGCTGGTACAGGAAGGCAAGATCCGCCATATCGGTCTCTCGAACGAAACACCCTGGGGCGTAATGCGTTTTCTGGCAGCGGCCGAGCAGCTCGGGCTGCCGCGCGTAGTCAGCATCCAGAACCCGTACAACCTGCTGAACCGGACCTACGAGGTGGGTTTGGCCGAGGTCAGCCACCGCGAACAGGTCGGCCTGCTGGCCTATTCACCGCTCGCCTTTGGCATGCTGAGCGGTAAATACCTCGACGGTGCCCGCCCGGAAAATGCGCGCATTACGCTGTTCTCGCGCTTTACCCGCTATCTCAACGAGCAGGGTCAGCGCGCCATCGCCGAGTACGTCACGCTGGCCCGCCAGCAGGGTCTGAGCCCGGCGCAGATGGCGCTCGCCTTCGTCACCAGCCGGCCGTTCGTGACCAGCAACATCATTGGTGCAACCTCGCTGACCCAGCTGGAGGAGAACATCGCCAGCGTAGCGCTGACACTCCCGGACGAAGTGCTGGCCGGCATCGAGGCGATCCACACGCGCCAACCCAATCCCTGCCCCTGAGCGAACTCCGCTTGCGCGCCGGCGCAAGCGCGCCCATACCTCGCTGCAGAACCTGAGGAAACAGGTTCTGCAGCGACGGCCAAGGCCGTCCACCGCATCTTGCAGCAGTGGAGAGCATGCTATGGCGCGGTATCAGCCGGTAATCGGCGAGTGGTATCAAACGCCCGAGGACGATCTGTTCGAGGTGGTCGCGTATGACCTGGAGGGCGACACCATCGAAATTCAGCATGCCGACGGCGCTTTGGAGGAGCTGGACCTGGATACCTGGAATCAGCTGGTGCTGGTACCAGCAGGACCGCCGGAAGATTGGACCGGCCCGCTGGACCTTCCCCCCGAAGACCTCGACGACCTTGAAGAACACCACCAATCTCGCCGGCCGGAAGGCTACGATTACTTGAACGACGTCGACGGACTAAGTTGACCATGCCACAACCAGCACAGCCTGTGCTGCACCGGTGGGATGTAACGCCGGCCGAGGCGATTGCCATCCAGCAACGGCTACGGGAACAGGTTCTGCTGGTACCGCTGCAACGGCCCGTTTCCCTCATCGCCGGCGTCGACACCGGCTTTACCGATCAGGGCGCGACAGCGCGCGCGGTGATCGCGCTGTACCGCTATCCGGAGCTCGAACTGGTGGAAGCCGCCACCGCCTTGGATCCGGTCCGCTTCCCCTACGTGCCCGGGCTGCTCTCGTTTCGTGAAATCCCGGTGGTACTCAAGGCGCTGGGTCAGCTTAGCCAGCAGCCGGACCTGCTGCTCTGCGACGGCCAGGGGATCGCCCACCCACGGCGCCTGGGCATTGCCACGCACCTCGGCCTGGTCACCGGCATTCCCAGTATCGGCGTCGGCAAATCGCGCCTGACCGGTCGCTATCAGGAGCCGGGCCTGGAAAAAGGCGAGCAATCGCCCTTACTGGCCGGGAACGAACGGATCGGCACAGTGCTACGCAGCCGCACCGGCGTGCGGCCACTGTTCGTCTCGCCCGGACACCTGGTAAGCCACGAGGATGCGGTCGACTGGGTCATGCGCTGTCTGACCGGCTACCGGCTGCCGGAACCGATTCGCACCGCCGATCGACTGGCTTCAGCAAGGCAAGGATCTAAAACAGCATTGCTGTAACGACTGCCGCTGCGACACCTGCCACAACGCCGGCAACGATCGCCTTCAGCAACAGACCGCCGCTGGCAGCCCGCAATTCGGCAGCAGCAGCGTGCTCCGCCGCCTCCAGCAGGCGTGATTCCAGCTGATCGACCTGAGCGCCCAAGCTGGACTGCACTGCCGTTTCCACTTCCTGAAAGGTTGCTGTCAGCAGTTCCTGTCGCAAAATGGGAAGAGCATCCTGCTCGACCATGGCCTGCAATCTGCCAGGCAGATCAGCCAGCTCGACGGCCTCGACAGCAGCCTGCCGCGCTTCCGCGATCAGCTGCGGAGCGAGCGCGCGGGCAGCGGCGGCGCCAGCCTCGCGAGCCACGCCGCCGGCGACCTGCTGCGCGCTGTCTGTCGCCGCCTGGCGGATCTGCGCCTCCAGCGCGGCGACATCGACCGGCTCCGGCGACGGCGCC
>DASULL010000110.1:0-3110 GCA_036278215.1 Gammaproteobacteria bacterium
GCTGGAGGCGGGTGGCGAGGTGGCAGCGTACGATGCCGGTCCGGCTGGTCGTGGCTCCGATACCGGTGAGGGAGCGCTGGTGTCTTTCCTGCGACATCGTGGTTATCGGGAACTGAGCTGGCTCATCGTCAGCCACGAGGATCCCAGCCATAGCGGCGGTACCGGTGAGTTAGTGCGCAACCTCGACATTGGCCAGGTGCGAGTCGGCGAGCAGGCGGTGACGCTGGGCGAGCGGGCGCTTTGCAGCGCCGGCGAGCGTATCGGTTGGCAAGAGGTTGAATTCGAGTTTCTCTGGCCGCGACAGCCGGGCAAGGGTGGCGACGAAGGCTCCTGCGTGGTGCGGGTGCATGCCGCCGGTGCCAGCATCCTGTTGACCGGCGATATTGGTGCGGCAACCGAGCGGCGGCTGGTGCGCGAGCATGGCGCGGCGCTGGCGACGGATGTCGTGATCGTGCCGAACCATGGCAGCAACCGTTCGTCGACCGTGGCTTTTGTGCAGGCCAGTGCGCCGCGGCACGCGCTGATCTCGGCCGGTTACCGCAACCGCTATGGCTTCCCACGCCCAGAGGTGGTTCAGCGCTATCAGGCTGTCGGTGCCGACGTTCGCATCACGGCGGCGGAAGGGGCTATCGAGCTGCGCGTGCTGCGGGATGGAACCTTGCTGATCGACGGTCAGCGCCGCCGGCATGGCCGTTACTACCATCGCCGAGTGGAATTGTGATACGAACCACAGCGGTGCTGCCCGTCGTTTCCTGTCGGCGGGCCTAATCCAGTATCATCGCCGCCAAAACCTTCGAGGTGTAGATGTGTTCGAGTTGATCAAAGCCGGCGGCTGGCTGATGGTGCCGCTCATTGCCTGTTCTGTAGTGTCCATGGCTATCGTTTTGGAGCGCACCTGGGCATTGCGCCGCAGCGAGATCATTCCGCCGCATCTGGTAGCGCAGGTCTGGCATCAGGTGAAGAGCCGGCAGCTCAAGCCCGATCAGCTGAAGGCGCTGCGCGAAAGCTCGCCACTGGGGCAGATTCTTGCCGCCGGGCTGGCCAACCGCAACCAGCCGCGGGAAGTGATGATGGAAAGCATCGAGGACGTCGGCCGGCACGAAGCCCATAGTCTGGAGCGCTTTATCAACACCCTCGGTACCATTGCCGCTATTTCGCCGCTGCTGGGTCTGCTTGGCACTGTGTTCGGCATGATCGAAGTATTCAACGTGATCGGCACACAGGGGTTGGGCAAAGCGGGGGCGCTTGCCGGCGGCATCTCTGAGGCACTGATTACCACGGCTGCCGGGTTGATCGTCGCCATCCCAACCCTGATCGCCCACCGCTATTTCCGCCGCCGGGTCGATACCCTGGTGATCGAAATGGAGCAGGAGGCGCTGAAACTGGTCGAGGTGATCCACGGGCAGCGCGGCAGCAACGAAGGGAGTGCGCGCGCATGAATCTGCGGCCACGGGTGCAGGAAGACGTCGAAATCAACATGGCGCCGTTCATCGACGTGGTTTTCCTGCTGCTGATCTTCTTCATGGTCAGCACCACTTTTCTGCGGGAAGGCAATCTTGAACTCACTTTGCCGGAGGCCAGCCCGGTTCCGGTGCAGGCTGATGCGACGGCGCTGGAACTGACGATCGATGCCGGTGGCGATTACGTCCTTAACGGCCGGCCGCTCGCCAACCGCCAACCCCAGACCATCCAGCGGGCGCTGGAGCAGGCGCTGGCCGAGGCGGGCGAGGCGCAGGAGCTGATTATCCGTGCCGATGCCAAAACCCCGCACCAGGCGGTGGTGACGGCACTCGATGCGGCCGGTCAGGCCGGAATCAAAAAACTTGGTATTGCGACAATTCCTGATGAAGAAAAACCCTGATTCCGGCCTGACCGCCAGCGGCCTGCAGATTTACCTGCGCCTGCTGGGTTATGTGCGGCCGCACTGGCGCGTGGCGCTGGGCGCCGTGCTGGCGATGACCGTGGCGGCGTTGACCGAGCCGGCCTTCGCCGCCTTGATCAAGCCGATGGTAGACGGCAGCTTCGTCAATCGCGATCCCTGGCTGGTCAAAGTCATTCCGCTTGCCATCGTCGTCGTGTTTCTGCTGCGAGGCGCCACTTTGTTCGCCTCCAGCTACGCCATGAGCTGGATCAGCCGCAACGTGGTCATGCGCATCCGCAGCGATCTGTTCGCCCGCATGCTGCGGTTGCCGACCGGCTTCTACGACAACAACGCCACCGGCATGCTGCTGTCGAAGATCATCTACGATGTCAACCAGGTCTCCAGTGCTGGGACCAACGCCGTCACTACCATGATCCGCGACACCCTCACCGTGCTGGGACTGGTGGCGTACATGGCTTATCTCAGCGGTTGGCTGGTACTGATTTTTCTGGGGGTTGGCCCGGTGATGGCGCTGATAGTCATGTGGGTCAGCCGCCGCTTCCGGAAGCTGAGCCGCCGCATCCAGGTGTCCATGGGGAAGGTGGCGAGCACCGCCGAGGAAGGCATCGAGGGCCATCAGGTCATCAAGCTGTTCGATGCTCAGGACTATGAGCAGCGGCGCTTCGATGCCGCCAACCGCCAAAACGCCCGCCAGTTGCTGAAGTTCGAGGCGATTAAGTCGGCCAACTCACCGGTGGTGCAGCTGTTGGCGTCCGGCGCGCTGGCTACGGTGATTTATCTGGCGACCTTGCCCAGTGTGGTCGAGAACATCACGCCGGGCACTTTTGTTTCGTTCATCGCGGCGATGCTGCTGCTCATGCCGCCGCTGAAACGGCTTACCGAAGTGATGTCGCCGATCCAGCGGGGGATCGCCGCCGGAGAGAGCCTGTTCGCCGTTATCGACGAGCCGGCCGAGGCTGATGAGGGCACGCGTTCATTGGCGCGGGCTCAGGGGCGAATCGAATTCCGCGATGTTCGCTTCAACTATCCTGGCAAGAGCGATGTCCTCAAGGGGATCGACCTGCATGTTGCTCCCGGCGAGACCGTGGCGCTGGTAGGCCGCTCCGGCAGCGGCAAGACGACCCTGGCCAGCCTGCTGCCACGCCTCTACGAGATCTCCCAGGGCGAAGTCCTGCTCGATGGACATCCGCTGCATGAATACCGGCTGGCGGACCTGCGCCGCCAGATC
>DASULL010000111.1:0-4941 GCA_036278215.1 Gammaproteobacteria bacterium
ATGCTGCTCGGCGAGCGGCGCTTCATCGGCTACAGCCTCAGCAACGCCTGTGCTTTTGCCGGACTGTTCGCCTTTCTCTCCGGCTCTTCCTTTGTCCTCATCGAGTTTCTCGGCATTCCTCCGACCAGCTACGGCTTCTACTTCGCCGTTGGCGTCGCCGGCTTCATGGTCGGCAGCCTGATCGGCGGTCATTTCAGCCGCCGCTGCGGCATCGACCGGCTCATTCTCGCCGGCGCCGCCCTGACTATGCTGGGTGGCAGCCTGATGGCTGCATTGGCCTGGGCGGAGCTGTATTCGGTAGCGGCAATCATCCTGCCCCATGCCGTCTTTATGGCTGGAGTAGGCATCCTGATGCCGCTGACCATGGCGGGCGCTCTGACGAATTTCCCTCAGTGCGCCGGCGCCGCCTCCTCCCTGTTCGGCTTTATCCAGATGACCTGCGCCGCTACGGTAGGCGCTCTGGTCGGCCAACTGCACGACGGCACCTCGCGCACCATGGCGCTGGCCATCGGCCTGGCTGGAACCGGAGCGCTGCTGAGCTATCTCATGCTGGTACGGCGCGGCGAAGCGGCAATTGCTGCTGGCCGATTGTCAGTGAAGTAGTAACTCGACCGGTCAACTCGATGCTCGGCCAGTTCGTCATCTTGGTGCGGGAGAAGCGGTGGGGCGAGGATTGGCAGCCCTGCTTTATCCCTGCCACAGCTGACGCAGCCGGTTCCATAAGCTCCGCTTAGCGGCGTTGCGGTACATATAAAGACGAATCGCCTGGCAACCAGCTGGGGGAAGATCGATGAAAGCGACGCCGATGCGCGTTGGATCGAGATGGCGGACAGAAACGTTGGCGCGCACCACTGTCTTTGGTGGCAGCTTTACCACTACGGCCAGCATGGCATCGACATACACCAGCTCGGGGCCGCTGTATTGCAGCTCCATACCGCCTTCGCTGATATCGCCTACCGGCAACGGCTGGCTACCCAGCATCGCCACCTCTGCCAGCACCGGCGCATCGGGCGTAGTAATTACCCGCTGAAACCGCCGCACACCATTCCTCAAGCCGGCCATGCCCCCTCTCCCCCACACGCGTCCTTGTTAGGTAAGGCGTTGAAAAGATCCGGAAGGTCTTCTCAGCGCGCTACTGCAAGACGTTGGGGCAAATTTTCGTTATCGGTATCAGGAACTGCCGAAGGCGAGCCACGGCCTGCCATCGGCAAACACCACCATACTGCCCGGCGCCATGGTGGTCCAGATTTCGTTGCGGGTAAGCGGCCTGGTGGCAACCACAGTAACCACATCGGACGGCTGGGTCAGCCGGGAAAAATCCACCCGCAGTTCATCGTCGACCAGTTCCGCCTCGCCGAACGGCGCACAGCGGGTCAGCCACGACAAATGCGTGCTGCAGAAAGCGGCCATATAGCGGCCATCGCTCAGGAGAAAGTTGAACGAGCCCAGCGTATTCAGCTCACAGGCCAGCCGGTAGGCGTGACGCCAGAAAGTCTCCACTCGCGGCGGCCGGCGAAAGCGGCTGCGCAGCGCGTTGATCAGCCAGCAAAAGGCATGCTCGCTGTCGGTCGTGCCAACGGGGCGGTGAAAATCCAGCGGCCAGCGGCGGATGCCTTTCAAGGTGCCATTGTGCGCAAAGCACCAGGATCTGCCCCATAGCTCCCGCACAAACGGATGGGTATTTTCCAAACTCACCGTGCCGCGGGTAGCCTTCCGGATGTGGGAGATCACGACGCAGCTTTTAATCGGCAGCTCCCGCAGCAGGCTGGCCAGTTCCGATTCAGAACTGGGCGCGGAATCGCGAAACAACCGGTAACCCTTACCCTCGTAGAACACCACACCCCAGCCGTCCCGATGCGGCCCGGTGCGTCCTCCCCGCTGCATCAACCCGGCGAAGCTGAAACAAATATCGGTGGGCACATTGGCGCTCATGCCCATCAGTTCGCACATCTTAGACAGTCTCGTCGGCGAGGGTGTGGTAGAGGGTGTGCAGCATACCCGCGGTCGCGCCCCAGATGTAGTACTCCCCATAGGGCATGGCGACGAACTCGTGCCGCTCACCGTCGTACTCGATGATGTGCGGCTTGTGGTTCTTCGGGTTCAGCAGAAACGACAGCGGCACCTCGAAGATCTCGGCAACCTCGCTGGGGTCGGGCTTGAGGACCACCGGCAATTCGATCATGCCGATCACCGGATAAATGATGTACCCGGTCCGTATCCGCCAACAGCCGAGCCGGCCGAGAATCTCCACCCGATTCGGCGGCAGGCCGATCTCCTCCTGGCTCTCCCGCAGAGCCGCCGCCTCAATGGAAGCATCGCTAGGCTCTATGCGCCCGCCGGGAAAGCTGATCTGGCCAGGATGGCTGCGCAGGGTATCGGTGCGCCGGGTCAGAAGAATGTGCATGCCCTCTTCCCGCTCTATCAGCGGGATCAGCACGGCCGCAGGCACCAGTCGCGCATCGCCCTTCCGGATGCCTTGATCCACTTGGCAGGCTGTCGCGGCTGCGATGCGCCGCTGCAGACTCAGTTTATCCACTGTACAGATACCCTCGCCGCAACTGCTCTTCGCGGCTCATCAATGAGACTCCTGCACTCAAGCGGGAGTTGCTACAACGAGAAGGTTAACAGGCTCCCCCCAACGTTAGAAATCGCCCTGTCCGCCTGCAACATGGTGGCCGGGTGTCGAAGCGAGGGGTAAGCCTGGAAGCCAGCCAAGCCAGATCGACGCGTTCAAAGGGCGGCAAGCACTCGCCCTTGCCAAACCGGCCCAATCCCAGCACCCCTCGGCCGGCAGATCGACCACGCCGGTGGCATCAAACCCGAGGCGACAGACTCCTGCGGCAACCGTCGCAGCGCCGACATCTAGAGATAGTGGCAATGCTTCCGAAAGCTTTCATTCAGTGCGAGAGCGAAGCAACGGGCGGCTGAACAGCCGAGCCCTGCTCGAGCGCCCCCCTGCAACAGACTTAGGCAGAACTCTGATAGTTGAAAACCCCGCTCCAGCCCGGGCCTGGCGGGTTCGCGCGGTAATAGGCAATCCGGTCGAGGTAGACGGCGTACAAGCGCTCGAAGGCAGAGCCAGGCTGTAGGAAGCGCAGAATTCGCTCCGCTTCCTCCCAGTTCTGTTGCAGATAGCAGTCGAGCGCCCGGTGGTATTGGCTTACTTCGGCTTTGAGCTGTGCAGTAAGCTCGCCGGCCGGACCCAAGGGCATGTAGATCGCCACCGGAGTGCGCATGCCTTTAACACGGACCCGATCGACCTCGATGTACTCCCGGTCCGGCACCTTGGCCCGCACCGCGCCACTTATCAGCAGCGGCAAACCGTACCGCTCGGTCAAGGCCTCAAGGCGGCTGCCTAGATTCACGGCATCGCCGAGCACCGTGTAGGCGACCCGGAAATCGGAACCCATATTGCCGACCCGCATGTCGCCGCTGTTGATACCGATACCGAGCTTCAGGGTGGGCCAGCCACGGGCGGCAAATTGTTCGTTCAGGGGCTCGATCCGCGCCAGCATCTCCTCGGCGGCGTCCAGCGCATGACGGGCATGCTCCGGGTCATGCAGCGGCGCGCCCCAGAACGCCATGATGCAGTCGCCCATGTATTTATCGATGGTGCCGTTATGGCGATGGATGATGCCGGTCATGGGGGTGAGCCAAGCATGCATGAACTGCGTCAACTCGCTGGGCGGCAGGCTTTCGGCGATGCCGGAAAACGCCCGCAAGTCGGCGAACAGCACTGTCATCTCGCGGATTTCGCCGGAAAATCCGTATTCTTCGCCGGGCGCAGCCCGCATACGCTCGACCAGCTCCGGCGGCACATACTGGCCGAAGCGCTGCTCCAGCCGGCCTTTTAAATAGCGCTCCCGCGAGAACCCGGTAATTACATGAAACAGGAACAGCAGCGCGATCAGCAGATAAGCCGGCGCCAGCGGAATAACGGCCTTTTCCGCGCTCCAGAAATAGAAATTAACGCCGCCGACCGCCACAAAAAGGGCCGCCGCTATGGCCGCCGACCAATAGGGGGTGACTAGCGGCAGCGCCAGCGATAACAGCAGCCCGACAGCGACGATCGACAGCAACCCGACCGGCTGGGCATAGCCGGGGATATGGCGGATCGTTTCGTCGAGAATGCCGGAGATCATGTTGGCGTGGATTTCAACTCGCGGATAGAAGCGCTCCAGCGGCGTCGCCCGCAGGTCGGTGAGCGTAGGCGATGTGGTGCCGACCAGAACGATCGCATCGCGAAGAACTTCGGGCGGCACATCGCGTTCCAGCACATCGGCGGCGGAAACGTACGGAAAGCTGCCCCGGCCGCCGCGATACGGCACCAGGGCGCGTCCTTGAGGATCGACCGGCAATTCAAAACCACCCATGCGCAGCGCCACCAACCGCTGCTTGTCATCCACCTGACCGGATTCCAGTTGGATGGGCGGATCGCCATGCAACACACGCACGACAGCCAGCGACAGACTCTCATACAGCTGCCCCTGATAGCGTTGCAGCAGGGGCAGACGGCGGTGCACCCCGTCCGGATCAACGGTTGGATTGTCGGCAAAGCCGGCGGTCCGCGCCGCCTGCAGCAGCGGAGCGTAGACGCCGACGTAGCCCTGCGGTTCGATGAACGGAACGTCCGCCAGCGGCGGCGGCGCCACAACCGACAGCGGCGGCGGCAACTGGCCGGTGGCGCCGCTCTCGGTACGAGAGAAGTAGAAGCTCAGGACGACGTCGCGGTCCTTCATGGACTGGGCAAAACGCCGATCCCAGTCCAGAGCCGGCCGAACCGCCTGCAGCACACGATCGAACTCTTTGTTCTCGCTCAACCAGCTCCGGCGCAGCTCGTCCAGCAGCTGCATACCGGAGCTGGGATCGTGCTCGGCAAAGACCACGTCGAACGCCACCAGTCCGACCTCGTAGGAGTCGAACAAAGTATCGACCAGCGCC
>DASULL010000112.1:0-10102 GCA_036278215.1 Gammaproteobacteria bacterium
TATCTCACGCACTTGGTCGGCGGTCACTTCATCGATCCAGAGATCACCGAAGTAGTCGGCCGTGAGCTGATCCCGCAGCCTGATTACATCTATCTACTGAACATTCTTCACCGCATGGGCATTCATCCCCGGCTCGATTACATCGAGCAGAACGGGCGTTTTGCCGGCTTGCGCGACTTCGCGGAGTTTGTCCGCCGGGTGTCCTGGTCTCTGGGTGAGCTGAGTGCCGAAGAGATTGCCCGCTTGCGCACATGGTTCGATGCCAAGTTGGCGCGAGGCGCTGACATCGGCGCACCGATGCGCTGGGCGTTTATCTCGTGGGACGTTCAGTGAGGCCGAGGCTAATTTGCAGAGCTCAGAAAAATTTTCAGCGTTGCAATGAAAAAGGCCAACCTTGGAGGTTGGCCTTAGTGTTTTGGTGGAGGCGGCGGGAATCGAACCCGCGTCCGCAGGCCCTCCGCCCTTGGATCTACATGCTTATCCCAGTCTTTAGTTTTAGCTGATCGTTACCCGACGGGCAGGGAACACGAGCAGCGAGCCCTTAAGATTTTAGCAGATTGGAGTCGGGCACTCCGCACTGCGAGCTTGTGAGCTACGACCGCTGAGCAAGAGTCACAAGCAGCTGCTTGTCAGCGGCCCGCGGGATTTAGGCCGCGAGAGCGTAGGTTTCGTCGTTGGCGACTATAACGTTTGCCACATTTTTTACGAGGATAGTGACGTCCTCGGCATGCACCTCAGGTTTCGCAACCCACGTCGAAGCCATGTCGCCCCCACGTGTCAGGAACAGAGACAGTGTATCCGAGATAAAAGTTCCTGGCGAATCCTTTCTGCCGTTCATCGGACTTTCCCGGACCACACAGAACTTCAGACCCGGTGTTTGAGCAAACGTTCCTTGTCGCGGGTCCAGTCGCGTTCGCGCTTGTCGGCGCGCTTGTCGTACATCTTTTTGCCCTTGGCCAAGCCCAGCTCCAGCTTGGCGCGGCCGCGGTTCCAGTGCAGATCGAGCGGGATCAGGGTATAGCCTTGCCGCTCGGTGGCGCCGATCAGCCGGTTTAGCTCATTGCGATGCAGCAGCAGTTTGCGGCTGCGGGTCGGGCTGGGCTGAACGTGGGTGGAGGCGGATGACAGCGGCGAGATGTTGGCGCCGATGAGCCAGGCCTCACCGTCCTTGATAATGACGTAGCCTTCCTGGATGTTAGCGCGGCCGGCGCGCAGGCTCTTTACTTCCCAGCCCTCCAGCGCCAAGCCGGCCTCGAAGCGGTCCTCGATGAAATAATCATGGCGCGCCCTGCGATTGACCGCGATGGTGGCGCCAGAAGGAGTGTTTGGTTTGCGTTTGCTCATGTGCGCAGTTTACGTACCAGCGGCGCTAAGAACCAGACGTCGGGACCGGCTGTCGGCGGATAGCGGTGCTTTTTTGTTGCGAGACTATCGGATGTCCTCGACAATGGCAGCGCCTGGATTGCCAGCTGAAGAGCTGGCCCTTCCGCAGGAGATACAATTACGTGGCTGCCCAGCATCGCTCGCGTGAAGGATTCTGGTCGAGCGGCCCTCTCTTTATCTTGGCTGTTACCGGCGCGGCGGCAGGTTTCGGTAACGTCTGGCGATTCCCATACTTGGTCGGCCAGAACGGCGGCGGAGCCTTTCTCGTTCTGTATCTGCTTTGCTTGGCCGGCCTTGGCATGCCGTTGCTGGTTGCCGAGATCATGCTTGGCCGGCGCGGCCGTGGCAGCCCGGTATACGCCATCTCGCGAGTGGCGGCACAGGAAGGGCGCTGGGCTGCGTGGCAGGCCATCGGCTGGCTCAGCCTGCTTGCCTGCTGCTTGCTGCTTGCGACTTTCAGCGTGGTCGGCGGCTGGGCGCTTGCCTACATCTTCCGGGCAGCTTCCGGAACGTTCGCCGACCTGGATGCGCTGCAGGCGACCGAGGTCTTTCAGCAGCTGATTCGCGATCCGGAGCGGCTGCTTGCCTGGCATACCTTATTTCTTGGGTTCACCATGATGGTGGTCGCCCGAGGAGTGCGCTGGGGATTGGAAGAAGCGGCGCGGTGGTTCATGCCCATGCTGTTCGGGCTGCTGCTGCTACTCGTCGGCTATACCGCTGCCGCAAGCGGGCACTTTTCCGAAGCTCTGGCGGTGATGTTCCTGCCGAACTTCGATGCGCTCAGTTGGCGGGCCGTGCCGCTGGCCATGGGACATGCATTCTATACCCTGACGGTAGGCCTTGGCGTCGCTTTGACTTATGGCGCCTACCTCGACGAGCGGGTGCCCATTCTGCGGGCCTCTCTGCTAGTCATGCTGGCTGACACCATGCTCGGTATACTTGCCGGGCTGATAGTGTTCCCTGTGCTGTTCGGCAGCGAGCTTATGCCGACCTCGGGCCCGGCGCTGGTGTTTCAAACGATGCCGCTGGCCTTTGGGCAGATGCCGAACGGGGCCTGGTTTGGCACGCTGTTTTTCCTGCTGCTGGTGTTTGCCGCCTGGACTTCCGCCATGGCCCTGCTGGAGCCGATGGTTGCCCATCTGATTGATCGGCATGGCTTGGATAGGGCCCACGCAACCAGCTACATGGGGGTTGTGGTCTGGGTTCTGGGGGTGGCGGCGCTGCTTTCGTTCAGTGTCTGGACGCATATGCGGCCGCTGCGCATGCTAAGTGCGTTCCGCAGTAGCACCCTGTTCGAGGTTTTTACTTTTATTGCAGCCAACGTTCTGTTGCCTATCAGCGGCTTGGCTATAGCCGTATTCGTCGGCTGGCGAGTCTCCCGACGTACGGCGGAGCTGGAGCTGGGCGGCGGCCTGGGTTTCCGCGTCTGGCGCTTTCTTATCCGTTATGTCACGCCAGCAGGCATACTAGTCGTGCTGGCGGATTCGCTCGGCTTTCTTTGACGATTGAGGTTTTATGGCTTCCGTATCCCGTAGTGCGCTGGTGCCTTATTCCGCCGAGCAGATGTTCGAGCTGGTCACCGACGTGAACTCCTACCGTGAATTTCTGCCCTGGTGCGGCGATAGCCGCGTGCTGAAGCAGGAAGGCGATGTGGTGGAAGCTTCCATCCTTGTCTCCAAAGCAGGCATAGAGCGCGCCTTTACCACTCGCAATCGGATGCAACCGGGCAAGATGGTGGAGATTCGACTGGTCGAAGGTCCTTTCCGGCATCTGGACGGCTACTGGCGCTTCTATCCGCTGCGGGAAGATGCCTGCAAGGTCACGCTGGATCTGGATTTCGAGTTCTCCAGCAAAGTGATCACACTGGCTTTCGGTAAGGTGTTCACCCAGATCGCCAATACCCTGGTGGACGCGTTTGTCAAACGCGCCAAAGAAGTTCATGGCTGATTCGGACTTTGACGTCGAGGTTGCCTATGCGCGACCGGATACCCAGGTACTGGTAAAAGTTACCGTGCCGCCAGGAGCGACGCTGCTGGATGCGGTGCGGCAATCAGGTTTGCTGCAGCGTTTCCCGGAGCTCGAGCTCGAGCGGCTCGATGCGGGGATTTTCAGCAAGCCGGCCGCGCCGGGAGCGGTGCTGCGGCCGGGCGACCGGGTCGAAATCTACCGTCCGCTGCTCGCCAATCCGAAAGAAATGCGGCGCCGGCGGGCGAGAAAGGAGGGGCCGGCCGCCGGCCAGTGAAGGCTGCGGTCTGCACCCGCTGCTGTGCGGCAAGTCAGTCTGTCGGCGACGAGCCAAGGTGCCGCGGCTTCAGGTCGCCTTCAACCGCAACCAGACGATCGTTATCGAAGAAAACCGTGACGCGCTTGCTCTGGAGGTCGCCGCCGCCGCGCTTGATGGCTTCGATATAATCCCAGCGGTCGGTATGAAACGGATCGACCAGCGGCGGCGAGCCGAGCACGAACTGTACCTGGCGGCGCGTCATTCCAAGACGCAGCTGATCGACCATCTCCTGGGTAAGGATGGTGCCCTGCTTGATATCGGGTTTATAAACAAACGGTAAGCTGTCCAGAGCGCAGCCGCCGAGAAGGCTGCTGGCGATGACCAGACTAAACACACGCTGTCGTATCATTGTGAGACATCTCCGCGAGCTCGGGCGATAATAGTACGCGTTCGCGTGTTGCTGAGCGATCTGCTCGCGGCTGTAGGGCCGGCGAGCCGGAAGTCGCGAGTATAGCGGGACGATCAACGGGGCGCGCCAGGGGCTGCTGCCATGGCGCATTAAACGGACAGAATCCACGATAGGCGGTGCCGGCAAGTTGCCAGTCGTCATAAATGGAAGGGGGAGCTTTGGTAACCAAAGACCTTCGGAAGGCGGGCCTCAAGGTCACGCTGCCACGGATGAAGATCCTGGAGCTGCTTTCACGCAGCGAGAATCGGCATGTGACGGCGGAAGACGTCTACAAGGCGCTGCTCGACTCGGGCGAGGATATCGGCCTTGCGACGGTGTATCGCGTTCTGACGCAGTTCGAGGGCGCCGGCATCGTCCAGCGCCATTACTTTGAGGGCAACCAGTCAGTGTTCGAGCTGGCCGAGGGCGAGCACCACGACCATATGGTTTGCCTGAAGTGTGGTGCCATCGAAGAGTTCGTCGATGGCACTATCGAGAAGCGGCAGGAGGCAATCGCGGCGGAACGCGGCTTTGAGATCAGCGACCACTCGCTGATTCTGTATGGCCGTTGCCGGGAGTGCCGAAGCGCCGGATAGGGCAGAAGCCCAGCATCACGCCTCGGTCTAACCGCATGGTCAGGCCGAGGCGGATTTCTTGTCGCGCGCGCGATCCAGCATCTCCTGGGCGTGGCTGCGGGTCTGCGGCGTGATCTCGACACCGCCCAGCATGCGGGCGATTTCCTCAATCCGTTCTTCCGGCTCCAGCCAGCGCACCTGGGTGAAGGTGTGGCCGGCTTTGGTGTATTTACTGACCTGGTAGTGGTGGTGGGCTTGCGCTGCCACCTGCGGCAGGTGGGTAACGCAGAGCACTTGCCGGTCAGCGCCGAGCTGGCGCAATTGCCGGCCGACCACTTCGGCGATGGCGCCGCCGATACCGACATCGGCTTCATCGAAGATCAGTGTCTGGATGCGGCCGGTTTTGGCCGTTGCTACCTGGATGGCAAGACCGATGCGCGACAGTTCACCGCCGGAGGCGATGCGGTTCAGCGGACCTATTGGCTGACCAGGATTGGTTCGCACCAGGAACTCGATGTTGTCGAGGCCGTGTCTGGTCGGCTTGCCGTCCTGCGACAGGGTTACTTCGACGACGAATTCTGCGCCGGGCATGCCGAGTTCGTGGATAAAACTGGTAACCCGGGCAGCAAGGGCGGTGGCGGCTTGCTGGCGTGCTGTGCTGAGCACTGCGGCGGCAGCACGATAAGCGCGATCGGCCTCTTTCAATTCTTGTTGCAGTACGACCAGTCGCTCTTCCGCTCCCTCCAGTTGGGCAAGTTCGTTCGACAGAGCGACAAGCCGATCCGGCAATTCCTCGGCTCGAACGCGGTGTTTGCGGGCAAGGTCGGTGAGCAGGCCGATCCGCTGCTCCACCCACTCCAACCGCTCGGGATCGAGTTCCAGAGTGTCGGCATAGCGGCGCAGGCTGTCGCAGCCTTCTTCCATCTGGATCAGGGCGCTGGTCAGCAGTTCGTGCGCTTCGGCGAGGCTGGGGTCGATGCGGACCAGTCGTTCCAGATCCGTCACCGCGTGGCCGAGCACGTTCTGAACGCTGCCTTCATCCTCATAGAGTCCGCCAAGCACTCGCTGGGCGGTCTGGATCAGATCACCGGCGGCGGCCAGGCGGCGCTGTTCGGCATCCAGTTCGGCGATGCTCTCCGGCGTCAGATTCAGGGCGGAGAGCTCGTCGACCTGAAAGCGCAGCAGCTCCATGCGCTGCTCGTAATCGCCCTGGCCATCGAGCTTGCGTGCTTCGGCCTCGATATCGACGAGCCGCTGGTATAGCCGAGCGACTTCGGACAGCGGCGCATCGTGGCCGCCGAAGCCGTCCAGGGCTTCGCGCTGTGCATCGCGGCGGAACAGGGACTGATGGGCGTGTTGGCCATGGATGTCCACGAGAGTTTCGCCGAGTTCCCGCAGCAACTGCAGCGGCACCGGCGTGCCGTTGATGAACCCCCGGGAGCGGCCGTTTGGCTGAATGACCCGGCGCAGCAGGCACTCGTCGTCAACAGCGAGCTCGTTATCTCGTAGCCAGTGCGCCGCTTCGCTGTCCACCTCGATGCTGAAGGTGGCGGAAATTTCGGCTTTGTCTGCCCCGGGGCGGATCGCGTCGGCCTCGCCGCGCTCACCCAGGCACAGGCCCAGCGCGTCGAGCAGGATCGACTTGCCGGCGCCGGTCTCGCCGGTCAAGGCGCTCATGCCGTCGCTGAACTCGAGTTCCAGCGTCTCAACGATAGCGAAGTTGCGGATGTGGATATGGCTCAGCATGCGAGGGCCATGACTACTGGGTGTTGGTATCGCCCCAGCGCAGTTTGGCGCGGAGGATGTCGTAGTAGCGATATTGTGGCGGATGAATCAGGCGGACGCGATGCTCATGCTGACGCACCAGCAGCCGACTGCCGGGCTGCAGGCCGAGATCGTCCTGACCGTCGCAGCTGACGCCCACCCGCTCGATGTATTCGTCGGGTACTTCTACCTCGATGACACTGCCGGCACCGATCACCAGCGGCCGATTGCTCAGGGTATGCGGGCAGATCGGCACCAGGCAGATGGCGTCGACCGACGGGTGGATAATAGGCCCGCCGCTGCCCAAAGCATAAGCGGTGGAGCCGGTCGGCGTGGCGATGATGATGCCGTCGGCGCGATGCGGTGTCAGCAGGTGGCTATCGATATAGGTGTTGAACTCGATCAGGCGCGCCGTGTTCCACTTGTAGAGAACGACGTCGTTCAGTGCCAGGCCGCTGGCGAGCACTTTGTCGCCACGGCGCACCTCGGCGGATAGCAGGATGCGGTCTTCTTCGATGAAATCGCCGCTGAGTACCGCGTCTAAGCTAGCGAGGTCGTGCGGCGGCAGGTCCACCAGAAACCCGAGCCGGCCGCGATTGACCCCTAGGAGAGGGATGTCATGTTCCGCGACCAAGCGGCCGGTGTGCAGCAGCGTGCCGTCGCCGCCAACGGAGATCGCCATGTCGGCGCCGTCGATGAGCTCCGGCCCTGGCGCGCAGCGGCTGCCTGCCGGTGCGTCCGCAGCCGCGATGATGGCGCTGTCGAGCCTGACAATGATGCCGCGCTCGAGCAAATGGCTGGCTATCCGCTGGACCGTTTCAACGGTCCCGGGATCATCCGGCTTGCCGGTAATGGCAATCGTTTTAAATGGTCGGTGCATAAGAAACCATCCGCGAACTGCGGCGAAGTTATCATGGCCGTCATGGGGGCGCTAGGCGTGCAAGACGTTGTCTTGACACGTTCTGCCCATATTGTTAGCGTTCCCGTTAGCACTCTGCCTGGGCGAGTGCTAACAGTGACAGGCTGCTTTCTCGGCATGATAGCGGAATCGGTTAACGCCATGGTCGACAGCGTGTACAGCGAACTGAACGAGCGTGCGCAGCACCTGCTGAAGGTGCTGGTGCAGAGGCATATCCGCGATGGCCAGCCGGTCGGCTCGCGGGTGCTTACGCGCGATTCGGGGCTGGCGCTCAGCCCGGCGACCGTTCGCAACGTGATGTCGGACCTCGAAGATCTGGGCTATGTCCAGGCGCCGCCTACGTCCGCCGGCCGGGTGCCGACCGACAAGGGTTATCGCTTTTTCGTCGACACCTTGCTGACGGTGCGGAATCTGACCGTGCCCGAGGTGGACCGGATGCGTATCCGGCTGGATGCGGCCGGCGGCGCCAGCGGCTTGGTCGATTCGGCCTCCAGCCTGCTGTCCGGGCTGACCCGGTATGCAGGGTTGGTGACGCTGCCGCGGCACACCTATAACGCGTTCCGGCAGGTGGAGTTTCTGCCGCTGTCGGAGCGGCGGGTGCTGGTGATCGTTATCGTCAACGAACAAGAAGTGCAGAACCGGGTGATTCAGACGAATCGCGATTTCAGCGCCAGCGAACTGCGGGAAGTGGCGAACTTCCTCAACCAGGAGTTCGCCGGCAAGGATTTTGGAGCCGTCCGGAAGAATCTGGTCGAAGAGATCGACCGAACACGGCAGCACATGAACAGGCTGATGGCGTCCGTGGTCGAGATGGCGGAAAAGGTGTTCGTCGAACAGGCTCCGGAGAGCGATTACGTGCTGGCCGGCCAGACTAACCTGATGGAGTATGCCGAGCTTGCCAACGTCGAGAAATTGCGTGAGCTGTTCGAGGCCTTCAACCAGAAGAGGGACGTGTTGCACATCCTCGATCAGAGCGTCCGGGCGCAGGGGGTCCAGATCTTCATCGGTCAGGAGTCAGGTTACAACGTGTTCGACGGCTGCAGCCTGGTGACCTCGACTTATACGGTCGACGGCGAGGTGCTGGGCGTACTCGGCGTAATAGGCCCAACCCGCATGCCGTACGAGCGCGTCATCCCGATAGTCGATTTGACGGCGCGGTTGTTGGGCGAGGCCCTTAACCCCAAGTCACCTCCCATTTCTGAATAGGCATCAGGCCACGGCGCGGTAGCGCCACGGTTACCAGTGGTTACTGAGAGGTTTGCAATGACGGAAAATCAGCAGCAGGAGCAGGCCGGCGAGCCGCGGGGAAGTGAAGCGCCGGACCGAGTGGCAGAGCTTGAACGGGAGCTCGCTGAGGCACAGCAGAAGGCTGAAGATAACTGGAACCAATTCCTGCGTGCCCGGGCCGAACTGGAGAACAGTCGCCGGCGGGCGGAACGCGAGGTCGAGCAGGCGCACAAGTTCGCCCTGGAAGGATTTGCCACGCAACTGCTGAGCGTGCGAGACAGTCTGGAAATGGGCGTTGCCGCGGCGCAGCAACCGCAGGCCGATGTCGCCTCGTTGCGCGAAGGTACCGAGTTGACGCTGCGGATGCTGGTCCAGGTGATGGAGAAGTTCGGCATCGTTCAGGTCGATCCGCAGGGACAGAAATTCGACCCGGCCAAGCATGAGGCGATGGCCGCCCAGGAGAGCGAAGATACCGAACCGAATACGGTACTGAATGTGGTGCAAAAGGGTTACTTGTTGAACGATCGCTTATTGCGACCGGCGATGGTGGTCGTGTCGAAGCCGGCGGCGCAGCCCCCCGGCGGCCAGATCGACGAACAGGCGTAAAGAATACAAAAACGGGCGCTGGTTTGATCTTTGAGCATCCCGGGGTGCTGGGGAATAGCGCCGGGCGGGATAACTTCAGGAGTTAACTTATGTCGAAAGTCATTGGTATCGATCTGGGAACAACGAACTCGTGCGTCGCCGTCATGGAAGGTGGCAAGCCGCGGGTCATCGAAAACAGTGAGGGCGATCGGACGACGCCGTCCATCGTTGCCTTCGTCGACGATGACGAGGTGCTGGTCGGTCAACCGGCCAAGCGGCAGGCGGTAACCAACCCGCAGAACACGGTTTTCGCCGCCAAGCGGCTGATCGGTCGGCGCTTCGATGAAGATGTCGTGCAGCGCGACATCAAGGAGATGCCGTACAAGATCATCCGCGCCGACAATGGCGATGCCTGGGTTGAGGCCCGGGGCAAGAAAATGGCTGCGCCGGAAATTTCCGCGCGTGTGCTGATGAAGATGAAGCAGACGGCGGAAGACTATCTCGGTGAGCCGGTGACCGAAGCCGTCATCACCGTGCCGGCGTATTTCAACGACTCGCAGCGGCAGGCGACCAAGGATGCCGGCCGGATCGCCGGACTGGATGTCAAGCGGATCATCAACGAGCCGACCGCGGCCGCCCTTGCCTATGGCATGGACAAGGCGCGCGGCGACCGCAAGATCGCGGTGTACGACCTTGGTGGTGGCACCTTCGACGTGTCCATCATCGAAATTGCCGAGATCGATGGCGAGCATCAGTTCGAAGTGCTGGCGACCAACGGCGACACTTTCCTCGGCGGCGAGGACTTCGACCGTCGGGTCATCGAGTACATCGCCGGTGAGTTCAAAAAGGACCAGGGCATCGATCTGACCGGCGACCCCCTGGCGATGCAGCGCCTGAAGGAAGCCGCTGAAAAGGCTAAGATCGAGCTGTCCTCCAGCCAGCAGACCGAGATCAATCTGCCGTACATCACCGCCGAC